>JBJKSP010000111.1:0-8718 GCA_046703865.1 Thiobacillaceae bacterium | reverse complement strand
TGACAAGACCAGGCAGGCGCGTTAATGAAACTGCGACCTGTGCAACGCGTCGCCTTGGTTCTAGGGCGTTGTTCCGAACGTAACTCGGGTCGGTCGCGCCATTTCCCCGGGCGCGGCCGGATCCCGGTCATCGCGAGCACTGGTTTTGCATGTTGCGGGCCAGCACCAACAGGAAACGCAGGGTCTCCTGGTTTTCCCGGTTGCGCATGACGCTCCACAGGCCGCCGAGGCCGCCTGTCGCCGGCTGGCCTTGCTGCGCTTCTGCGGCGGATTTTTCCAGGCAGCTCAACAGCCCTTCCACCATCTGCAGCTTGTCGACCAGCGCGGGCAGGGTATTGACCAGCTTCTCCAGGGTGCCGACGCTGTCCAGGTGTTCCAGCATGTTGACCAGCCGGTCGCCGCTGCCGCGCTGCAGCCGGTCCAGCAGGAGCAGACCGCCGCCCACCGCATCGGACAGCCGGGTCACCATGTCGTCGGTGAGCGCGACCTGGGCCGAACCCACCAGCCTGGCCATGTCGGCCAGGCGATCCAGGTCGCCGGTATGCACCATCCGGGTGATGACGGGGATGGCCTTGGCGAGGCCGGCCCGGTTGACCTGGTCGAGCAGGTCCAGACCGCCGCCCACCGCATCGGACAGTCGGCTCACCATGTCGTCGGTGAGCGCGTCCTGGGCCGCCCCGTAGACCCGCACCAGTTGTGTCAGGCGCTCCAGGTCGCCGTTGTTGGCCATCTCGGCCAGATAGGGCAGGGCCTTGGCCACGCCGGAGCGGTTGACCCGGTCCAGCAGGTCCATGCCGTCGCCCGCGGTGGCCGCCAGGCGCGTGATCATGTCGTCGGTGAGCGCGTCCTGGGCCGAGCTGTACACGCGCGCCAGCTGTACCAGGCGCTCCAGGTCGCCGTTGTTGGCCATCTCGGCCAGATGGGGCAGGGCCTTGGCCACGCCGGAGCGGTTGACCCGGTCCAGCAGGTCCATGCCGTCGCCCGCGGTGGCCGCCAGGCGCGTGACCATGTCGTCGGTCAATGCGTCCTTGGCCGCCTGGACCAGACGCGTGACCTCGTCCGCGTCGTTGGGCGGCTTGCTATCGAGTTGGGCGTTCATGGTGCCCACCTCTCAAAGCAGGCCGCGGGCCGAGGCCCAGTAGAGCTTGTTGTAGGCGGTCTTGAACCAGTGCACCGCACGGGTCGGCGGCTGGGGGCTGGGCGGCGTCGTGTAATTGAACATGGCGTAGGTCGCGCGCTCCTTGCCGGCCTGGATGAAGCAGAACACCTTGCCGTCGTAGTCGCGCACCGGCACGCCCATCTTCACCACCGCCGCCAGGTTTTCGGCGATGACCTCCGCCTCGAAGTGGGCCGTGGAGCCGGCCTTGGAGATCGGCAGGTTGGTGGTGTCGCCCACCGCCAGCACGTTCTTGCCGTGCTCGCCATCCATGTGCAGGCTGGTGCGGTTGGTGGGCACCCAGCCGCCCTGGAAGCCCGCTTTTTCCACCACTTCCATGCCCTTGTGCGCTGGAATGGCGACGAGCATGTCGTATTTCGTCTCGCTGCCTTCCTCGCTCTTGAGCACCTTGTTGGCGCCGTCCACTTCCTTCATGTTGAACAGCGTTTCGTAGGTGATGCCCATCTTGTCGAACTCGGGCGCCGCCCATTTGGCCACGTTCTCCAGGCTGTGCACGCGACCGATGGGGTAGGTGTAGTGAAGCTGCACCTTGTCCCTGATGCCGCGCTCCTTGAAGTAGTCGTTGAGCATGAAGGTGATTTCCAGCGGCGCCATGGGACACTTGTGGGGCACGCCGACGGTGACGACCACGCGCCCGCCCTCGAAATTGCGCAACGCCTTGAACATCTTCACCGCGGTCTCTTCCGTGTAGAAGGTCTCGGCGTTTTCCGCCAGGCCGGGGATGCTCGTCATCATGGGGCGCGAGCCGGTGGCGATGACCAGGAAGTCGTAGTCGTAGCTCTTGCCGCTGGCGGCGCTGACCTGGTTCTTGCCGAACTGGAACTCGGTCACCGGGTCGACGTGAAACTCGATGCCCGGTTCCAGCAGGCTGGCCTGGTCGCGATACAGTTCATCGGGGGTCATGCGGCCCACCGCGAGATACAGCAGGCCGGGCTGGTACATGTGGCGCTCGGATGCGGAGAGCATGACGATGCGCGCCTTGCCGGACTTGAGTTCGGCGCTGAGCCTGCGCGCCAGGTTGTTCGCAAGGATGGTGCCGCCCATGCCGCCGCCGACGATCAGAATCTTCATGTTTGTCTCCTCGTTGATGGAACTACAAGGCCCGAAACGGGCACTCGTTACTACCCATTGGCTATTTCACCTTGCGCACCAGCACGTGCCAGACGCCGCCTTCCTCCTTGGTCTCGATGAGCTCGTGGCCCACCTTGTTGATCCATTCCGGAATGTCGTTGGCCGAGCCCTTGTCGGTGGACAGCACTTCCAGTTCGTCACCCACCTCGGCCGCCTTCATGCCGGCGATGAGTTCCATGAGAGGACCGGGGCAGAAGCTGCCCTTTGCGTCGATGATCTTTTTTGCCATGTCGCACCACCTCCGAGAGAAGAGTCCAGGGGAAAAGGGATAGGGTAATGGATGAAAGCCGGCCGCGTGATCCGGGGCTCGCGTTCAGAAGGACCAGACCTGGGCGCCCTGGGCGTTGGAAAGAAACTTGGTGAGGCCCATCGGTTCGGAGAAGTAGGCCTCCAATGCCTCCTTCTCTATGCCCAAGACGTCCATGGCCATGGTGCAGGCATGGACCTTGGCGCCACCCAGTTCCACCGCCTGTTCGAAAAGGGTGCGGAAGGCGGGTACATTCTTTTCTTCCATGAGCTTGCCCATAGGGCCGTCCGCCGGCGCGGCCTCGCTGGAGCCCTTGATGAAATAGTGCAGCGCATTCATGGATACAAACACTTCCACCTCCATGCCGCTGACCGCCCCCACCGACGCCATCATGCCTGCCATCTGCAATTGCTCGCGGTGGCCCGACACCAGAACGATACTTATCTTCTCCGCCATAACGGTCGACTCCTTGATGTTTGTTGTTCCGGCTGCCCATCCCCAGGCGCTTAGATCAATGTGAGACGGCCACCTGAGAAAAGTTCCGGGGCGGGCCGTGGGGGCGGCGTACCCCACAGCGAAATCCTGTTGCCTGGAAACCACGTCAAATATAGAATCCACAGCTCTTCAGGCGCGTAGCTCAGCTGGTTAGAGCATCACCTTGACATGGTGGGGGTCGTTGGTTCGAGTCCAATCGCGCCTACCAGCTAACTTCAGGAGCACGATGGAATGGCTTTTCGAACTTGCACGACCAGACGCATCATCGGAGCGGGTTGAGCCCTTTCTCGTGCAGCCCTGAGAAAAAGTGCGGCCCGACCGCACTTTTTTTTTGATCATCCCTGGAGCGCGACATGCCTCAGATCACACTGCCCGACGGATCGGTACGGGCCTTTGAAAAGCCGCTGAGCGTGGCCGAGGTGGCCGCCGGCATCGGCGCCGGCCTGGCCCGTGCGGCCCTGGCCGGCAGGGTGGACGGCAGGCTGGTGGACACCAGCTATGTCATCGAAGGCGATGCCCACCTGGCCATCGTCACCGACAAGGACCCCGAGGGCCTGGATCTGATCCGCCACTCCACCGCCCACCTGCTGGCCTATGCGGTCAAGGAACTGTTCCCCGAGGCCCAGGTGACCATCGGTCCTGTGATCGAGGCCGGCTTCTACTACGACTTCTCCTACAAGCGGCCTTTCACGCCTGAGGACCTGGAGGCCATCGAGAAGCGCATGGCCGAACTGGCCAAACGGGACATCCCGGTAAGCCGGGAGGTCTGGCCCAGGGACAAGGCCGTGGCGTTTTTCGAGTCCATCGGCGAGCACTACAAGGCGGAGATCATCGCCTCCATCCCCGCGGGTGAGGATGTCTCCCTGTACCGGGAGGGCGATTTCGTCGACCTGTGCCGCGGACCCCACGTGCCTTCCACCGGCAAGCTCAAGGCCTTCAAGCTCATGAAGGTGGCCGGCGCCTACTGGCGGGGCGATTCGAAGAACGAGATGCTGCAGCGCATCTACGGCACGGCCTGGGCGAGGAAGGAGGACCTGGAGGAATACCTCCACCGCCTGGAAGAGGCCGAAAAGCGGGACCACCGGCGCCTGGCCAAGCAGCTGGACCTGTTCCATCTCCAGGACGAGGCGCCGGGCATGGTGTTCTGGCATCCCCACGGCTGGGTGATCTGGCAGGAGATCGAACAGTACATGCGGCGCAAGTTCCGGGAGCACGGCTATCAGGAGGTGAGGACGCCCACGGTGATGGACCGGACCCTGTGGGAGAAGTCGGGCCATTGGGACAACTACCGCGAGGAGATGTTCACCACCGCCTCGGAGAACCGGGACTATGCGGTCAAGCCCATGAACTGCCCGGGCCATGTCCAGATATTCAACCATGGCCTGCACAGCTACCGGGACATGCCCCTGCGCCTGGCCGAGTTCGGATCATGCCACCGCAACGAGCCTTCCGGCGCGCTGCACGGCCTGATGCGCGTGCGCGCCTTCACCCAGGATGACGCCCACATCTTCTGTGCCGAAGAGCAGATCCAGAGCGAGGTCTCGGCCTTCATCGCCATGCTCTACGAGGTCTACAAGGACTTCGGTTTCCACGATGTGCTGGTGAAACTCTCCACCCGTCCGGACAAGCGGGTCGGTTCCGACGAAACCTGGGATCGGGCGGAGGCGGCCCTGGAAGCGGCCCTGGAACAAAGCGGTCTGCAGCACGACCTGCAGCCGGGGGAGGGGGCGTTTTATGGGCCCAAGGTCGAGTTCACCCTGAAGGACAGCATCGGCCGGCTCTGGCAGTGCGGCACGATACAGCTGGACTTCAACCTGCCCGGGCGTCTGGGCGCCGAATACGTGGCCGAGGACAACAGCCGCAGGATACCCGTCATGCTGCACCGGGCCATCCTGGGTTCCATGGAGCGCTTCATCGGCATCCTCATCGAACACCACGCGGGCAATCTTCCCCTCTGGCTGGCACCCGTCCAGGTGGTGGTGATGAGCATCACGGACGCCCAGGCGGACTATGCCTCCCGGGTCGTCGAAGCCCTGAAAAAACAAGGCTTCCGAGTGATCCCGGACTTGAGGAATGAAAAGATTAACTATAAAATCCGCGAGCATTCCATGCAGCGGTTGCCTTTCCAGGTCGTCGTCGGCGCCAAGGAGGTCGCGGAGGGCAAGATTGCCGTCCGGGCACGGGGCGGCGAAAACCTGGGCCAGATGAGTCTGGATGAATTGGTGGATCGGTTGCAAAGGGAGTGGGAAGGAGGAGCCGGCTGACGGGCCTGCTCCTCATTGTTTTGGAAGCCTTGCAGGCCGGGGGGATGCGGTCGGGCTGGGATTCCGCTGAAAAGGGGATTTGAGCATCGCACTGGACAAGGAAATGCGGATCAACGGCGAGATCGATGCGCCGCAGGTCCGACTGATAGCGGATGATGGCGCCCAGTTGGGCATCGTGAGCCTCGACGAGGCGTTGGGCAAGGCCGAGAACGCCGAGTTGGACTTGGTGGAGATCGCGCCCCAGGCCGACCCGCCGGTCTGCCGGATCATGGATTACGGCAAGTACAAGTACCGGGAAAGCAAGAAGCTGCACGAGGCGAGGCTCAAGCAGAAGCAGATCCAGGTCAAGGAAGTAAAGTTCCGGCCCGGTACCGACGAGGCGGATTACCAGGTGAAGCTCAGGAACCTGGTCCGGTTCCTGTCCGAAGGGGACAAGGCCAAGGTGACCCTCAGGTTCCGCGGCCGGGAAATGGCCCATCAGGAGTTCGGGGTACAGCTGCTGAGGCGCATCGAGGAGGATTTGACCGAACATGCGGTAGTGGAGCAGTTCCCCAAGCTGGAGGGTCGCCAGATGGTGATGGTGCTGGCCCCCAGGAAGAAGAAGTAGCAGCAGGCGGCCCTGGCCGCGATGAGTTTGGCGAGGCGGGCGCGCCCTCGTGAAATGCGCGCCGGACAAGTGCCGACGGGTCGGTCAAGCGCTCCCGAGGGGAGTCACCCGGCGGCATCGAATGACAAAGGAGTTACGGCTATGCCGAAGATGAAGACCAAGAGCGGGGCCGCGAAGCGCTTCCGCGTGCGCGGTGGCGGCGGCGTCAAACGCACCCATGCCTTTCTGCGCCACATCCTCACCAAGAAAAGCACCAAGCGCAAGCGCGGCCTGCGAGGCATGGAGGGCGTCAACCCGTCCAATCTGGGTCACGTGCGCGCCATGATGCCTTACATCTGAGGAGGGTCGAACATGCCGCGAGTGAAACGGGGCGTCACCGCCCGTGCCAGTCACAAAAAGGTCCTGGATGCCGCTAAGGGCTTCCGCGGCCGCCGAAAGAACGTATTCCGCGTCGCCAACGAGGCGGTGATGAAGGCGGGGCAGTATGCCTATCGCGATCGCCGCCAGCGCAAGCGCCAGTTCCGGGCCCTGTGGATCGCCCGTATCAACGCGGCGGTGCGCGAGCTCGGGATGGACATGAACTACAGCCAGTTCATGAACGGCCTCAAGAAGGCGGCCATCGACATCGATCGTAAGGTCCTGGCCGACATGGCCGTATTCGACCAGGGCGCTTTCGCCAAGATCGCCGAGCAGGCCAAGGCCAGCCTGGGGGTGTAAACACCCCGAACCTTCGCGCCCCCGGGCAGCATCTCCACCGGGCGGTGTCGTGGAAGGGAGGCCGGGCCTCCCTTTTTTCTGAGCCGACCATGAAGCTTGAAGACATCCTACGCGAGGCGGAGGCCGCCTTTGCCGCTGCCGCGACCCTTCCGGCCCTGGACCAGGCCAAGGCCAGGTTCCTGGGCAAGGCCGGGGCCATCACCGAGCAGATGAAAGGGCTGGGCGGGTTGCCACCGGAGGCCCGCAAGGAAACGGGCGCCCGCATCAATCAGGTCAAGGACGGCGTGGAAGCCCTGTTGAAGCGCAGGCGGGAGGCCATCCAGGCGGAGGCCATGGAGCGGCAGCTCAGGTCGGAGGCGCTGTACGTCACCCTGCCCGGGCGCAGCGCAGGCACAGGCGGCCTGCATCCCGTCAGCCGCACCCTGTCACGCATCGAGGCGTTGTTTGCCTCCATCGGCTTCGATGTGGCGGACGGCCCCGAGATCGAGACCGACTTCTACAATTTCACCGCCCTGAATATCCCCGGAAACCATCCCGCCCGGGCCATGCATGACACCTTCTACCTGGAGGGCGGCCATCTACTGCGCACCCACACTTCGCCCGTGCAGGTGCATTACATGCAGCGCCACCCCCCGCCGCTGAGGATCATTGCTCCGGGTCGGGTGTACCGCTGCGATTCGGATTTGACCCATACGCCCATGTTCCACCAGGTGGAAGGCCTGTGGGTGGATGAGACGGTGAGCTTCGCCGATCTCAACGGGGTGCTGGCCGACTTCATGGCACGCTTCTTCGAACGCGAAGGCCTGCCGGTGCGGTTCCGCCCTTCCTTCTTCCCTTTCACCGAGCCTTCGGCGGAAATGGACATCGGCTGCGTCATCTGCGACGGGGACGGCTGCCGAGTCTGTTCCAACACCGGATGGCTGGAGGTCCTGGGCTGCGGCATGGTGCATCCCAACGTGTTCGAGCATGTGGGCAGCGATAAGGAACGCTGGCAGGGCTTCGCCTTCGGCCTGGGTGTGGAGCGCATGGCCATGTTGCGCTACGGTGTGGATGACCTGAGGCTGTTCTTCGAGAACGATCTGCGCTTTCTGCGCCAATTCGCCTGAGGGACCGCCATGCAATTCTCCGAACGCTGGCTGCGCAGTCTGGTCGATCCGCCCATGGATTCGGCACAGTTGGGCCATCTGCTGACCATGGCGGGCCTGGAGCTGGAATCTTCAGACCCGGTGGCGCCGCCCTTGGACGGCGTCGTGGTGGCCGAGATCCTGAGTGCCGAGAGACACCCCGATGCCGACCGCCTGCAACTGTGCCGGGTGAAGGTGGGCGAGGGCGATCCCCTGCAGATCGTCTGCGGTGCCCCCAACGCGCGGGCGGGGCTCAGGACGGCTTGTGCCATGATCGGGGCCGCATTGCCCGCCCTGGAAATCCGGCAGGCCAAGGTGCGCGGTGTGGATTCCTACGGCATGCTCTGTTCCGCCCGGGAATTGGGCCTGCCCGATGCCATCGACGGCATCATGGAGTTGCCGGAAGATGCGCCGGTAGGCTTTGCCCTGCGGGATTACCTGCACCTGGACGACCGTGTCTTCACACTGAAGCTTACTCCCAATCGCGGGGACTGCCTGTCGGTCCTGGGTGTCGCCCGGGAGGTCTCGGCCATCAGCGGCGAGCCCCTGCAAGCGGTCGGCTGTTCACCAGTACCGGCTGCCGTCGACGATGCCTTTCCCGTGGAGATCGACGCCGAAGAGGCCTGCCCCCGCTATTGCGGCCGGCTGATCCGGGGCATCGACCCCACCGCCAGGACGCCGGGCTGGATGGTGGAGCGGCTCGAACGCTCGGGATTGCGCCCGATCCATCCGGTGGTGGACGTCACCAACTACGTGCTGCTGGAGCTGGGCGAACCCATGCATGCCTTCGACCTGGCCAAGCTCCGGGGCGGCATCCGTGTGCGCTGGGGCCGGCCGGGCGAAAGGCTGGAACTGCTCAACGAGCAGTCCATCGAGCTATCGGCGGACGCGCTGGCCATCGCGGACGACGACGGGGCCCTGGCCCTGGCGGGCATCATGGGGGGAGCGGCCAGCGC
>JBJKSP010000110.1:0-4784 GCA_046703865.1 Thiobacillaceae bacterium | reverse complement strand
CGATCTGCCAGCCCAGGCTGCCGGCGGCCAGTTTGATGAACACCGGCGGACTCCAGCCGCCCTTCTCGTTGCGTACCAGCAGCACCCCCTTGCCGTAGCTTCCTCCGATCACAAAGCCGGCCTTGATGACATTGGGGATCAGGGCCAGGCCCTTGGCATTGCGCAACAGGGCGGGTGGGATGCCTTCCTCAGGCATCTGGGTGGTCTTTTGCAGGACATCCACGGCCGCATCGAGCTTCTCCTCCAGTTCGGTCTTGGAGGCCAGTGCGGCGGGGGCCGCCAGGACCGAGGCCAGACAGGCGGCCAGCAACAGGTATTTGCGCATACAACCCCCTTTTCTTCGTATGTGTCTGATGCCAGGTTAGCCCATGTGGGAGAGCCCGTATACCGCGCCCTGCACAGCCATGAAACATGGGGGATGCAGACCCATCCCATGCCCTTTGCGAAGGCAGAAGCTGCGCGGGGTCGGGACTGTCCCATGGCTCTCCAGCGCGGACAGGTAGGCTTGCTCTCCCTTCCTGCCGGTCATGCCGCTCGGCCCGGCTGGTAAACTACCGTCATCGAATTTCGGAGATTTCCATGAGCAACGACATGATTACCCGAGGCAAGGTGGTGTTCATGACCTATTCGGTCCTGGATGAAGCGGGAAGGGTCATGGGCCAGCAGGACATGCCCACGGGCTATGTGCACGGGGCGGGCAGCGGCCTGTTCGGGGACATCGAACGGGCTTTGGATGGCCATAGTGCGGGAGACAGGGTGGAGGTGGCCCTCAATGCTGAGACCTCCTTCGGCCCCCATGACCCCGAACTGGTCATCGTGGAGGCCATGGAAAACGTGCCGCCACCCTATCGCCGGCTGGGCGCGGAGGCGGAGTTTCAGAACGAGAAGGGGGAGGTGCTCACCTTCCGGGTGGTCCAGATCAAGGACGGGCAGGTGACTCTGGACGGGAATCATCCCCTGGCCGGGCAGAATGCCACCTGTGTGGTGGATGTCCTTTCCGTGCGGGATGCGACGGCCGATGAAATGGCGACCGGCTTTCCGGCCGAGCAGGGGCCGCCCAGCTTGCATTGACGTCCTGCCCGGTTCGTGCAGGACCATGAAAGCACAAAGCCCGCGTACGCGGGCTTTGTTACAAGGTGGACCTCGGGAGCCTATTTGGAGGGACAGCTGTCATCGCCGGGCACCTTGCCGGGGATGAGCAGGAACTGTTCGAACGGCCCCATGACCCTCATGGCTTCCATCTTGGGGCCGCTGAATTCCAGCCGGCCGAAGAACATGGCGCGCATCGGGCCGTATTCCCCGGCACCCATCTCGCGCCAGCGTTTGGTCGTGGCATGCATGATGTAGTCCATGTCCATGTTCAGCTTGGTGTCCACAACCTTGCCGCCATAGGTGCAAATCGCCTTGCCGTCCTGGGGCACGATCTTCATCTCAACTTTGGTGTCCTCGCCGCAGTCCGTGCGGTAGAGCTGGATGATCTTGTAGCCGCGGCCACCATCGTTCTTGATCCACCTATCCCCCAGTTCCTTGGTCAGTTGGGGGTTGGTGTTCCAGTACTGGCAGGCCTCGGCCGCCCACTCGGCAGACATGAGCGGGGTGGCATGGGCAGCGGTGGCGGCAAAACCGGCCGCCAGTGCCAGGGGAATCAGGGTGCTACGCAGCATGATTAATCTCCTAGGGAAGCAATAAAAACAGGCACATGACTTGGGCCGCGGCAAGATTATCCCCCCTCCTCAAGCATGTCAAAAAAACCCTACATGATCATTCCCGACACTCGGTCCGACGGTGGCCGAGTGGCGTGCAGGCCTGCGGCGGGAAATCCCGGCAGTGGCGCGGAGAGCCGCCAGGCCCTGGTTCGGTTTGGCTGAGCTTGTGTCAATCAAAATGACAGTGAGCAGGCAATGGCAAACGCTACAATGGCGCCATGCTCGCCTTTGAAATGGGTGTATACCTCAGTGCCGCGATCGTGGTGGTGGCCCTTGCCGGGGCCATCCCCTTCTTTCTTTGGCGAATGTTGCGGGCCTTGTTCCGCTCCAGGAAGGGTAAAGCGCGCGTGAAGCGGCAGGTCACATAGACTCAGATCAGCGCTCTTGGCTGCCCTGCCTCTTGGGGCGGTAACGTGCCTAGGCTTGTTACGTCCGGTACCGTGGATCGGGAAGAGGGAAAACCGCTACAACCGCCCGCTACGGAGTGGGTCGGAAAAGAGGATGGGTGCCGTCGAGGCGCCTCATGGGGGGCCAACTTCCGGACCGCACGCGACTAAATGTCATGCGCAGTCCGGAACTAAACGATGCTTACAGGGGCTGGATATTCGCAGCCTGTTTACCCTTGGGGCCTGTCTTGACATCGAAGGACACGCGCTGCGCTTCCTTCAGGCTCTTAAAGCCCTTGGACTGTATTTCGGAGAAGTGGGCGAACAGATCGTCGCCACCCTCATCGGGAGTGATGAAACCAAAGCCTTTGGAATCGTTGAACCATTTCACAGTACCAGTAGCCATCTACACCTTCCTTTATGCGGAAAAAAACAACCTGGATCTAAACCCAGTTCTTACGCGACGACGTCAAGAAATGTAGGGTGCTACTGAAGCAACGGACCCATAAGGGACACGGCTGCGGACCGCAACTACACTGCCTGAATCGACTGCGGTGCGAAAATACGGCATTGCGGTCTTAAGTGCAAACACTATTTCGCATATCAAATTATCCTAATTAACTTGATCTTCAATAGCCCTTGAAGTCCTGTACCAGCCAGGTCTGATAGTCCAAAGCGTAATCCGGGTGAATGGGGATGTGGATGTGTTCCAGGGGCTGCACCCGTTTGAACCAGCGGTCGAGCTGGGCTGGGGTGGCCTTGCGGCTCACCAGGATGAACTTCCCGTGGGGGCTGTGCTTGATGTCCGCAGTGAGGGCATAGTGGTCCTCGATGACGCCGCTGGGGTTCAGGTAGGCCGCGCCGCGGCTCAAGGGGCGGGTGTAGTAGAGCAGTGTGGCGAAGGTGCGGCGCTCGTCCCCCAGCAGCCGCGCGCCGGGATGCTCGGCCAGCAGCTTGTAGACTGCACGGCCCAGCTCCCGGTATCCGCTGATGCGGGTAAAGGGATCGGTCTTGCGGGTGAGTTGGACGCCCAGCAGATGGGCTGCATCCCGGTAGTGGTAGATGCTCATCCCCATGAACAGGTTGACCGCCAGGGCCGCGACCAGCCATCGCTGCCTCCCCCTGAGCACCCACCAGGTGGACACCAGGGCCGCGCCGGCCACGTAGGCGAAGGCGGCCCAGTTTGCGAAGGCCCGGGACAGGAGGGCCAGGGCCAGGAAGGCGCCCAGGGGCACCAGGCTGAAGGCGGCCAGCAGCTTCAGGCGTTCGTCCGCCAGCAGCGCCCTGGGACGGAAGGCAATGAGCAGCAGCCCCGCGGCCAGAATGGGGCCGAACACCAGGAACTGGGCCAGGAAGAAGCGCAGCAGGGCGTCCGGGTGAAACCAGGATTGGGCCAGATAGGAGATGTGTGCGGTGTGGCGGATGCTGACGAACCCGTGGGTGGCATTCCACCAAATGTTGGGTGCGAGCCACGCCGCGGCCACCGCCATCGCCACATAGGGCTTGGGCGAGCGCAGCAGACCCCGGCGGGACGGGGTGAATGCCAGCCAGACCGCATAGCCCAGGCCGAAGAAGACCATGCTGTATTTGGACAGCAGCCCCAGCCCCACCGCCACGCCGCAAAGCAGCCAGTCGGACCAGCGGTCGGTGTCCCGGGCGCGCACCAGGAAGTACATGGACAGGGCCCAGAAGAACAGGAGGGGCGCGTCGGTGGTGACCAGCCAGGAGCCCAGGGAGGTCATGGGCAGGGTGGCGAAGGCCAGGGCCGACATGAAGGCCAGACGGCCGGCGTCGGCCTCGCTGCGGAACAGTCTGCGCGTGAACAGATAGATCACCCAGGCGCTCAGGGGATAGAGGATGAAGGCGACCGAGCGCACCCCGGTCTCGCTGTCGCCGAACACATCCGTGCCAAGCCGGATCAGCCAGGCCAGCATGGGCGGCTTGGAGTAATAGCCCCAGGCCAGGTGGAGCGACCAGCTCCAGTACTGGGCCTCGTCGGCGAACAGCTCCAGGTCCCGGTACCAGGCCGCCAGCACGCGCCATGCGGTCAGGATGACCAGGACGACCACGAGCCACAGGCCATAGGTCCGTTGAGGGGTCTTTGCCTCAGCCTTCACGCCTCACACTCCTCTCTGTTCGTCACCCAGGCAGAGATGGGCCGTCCACAGGCCCGTGTTTGACAGGTTCCGGTCGTGGCCGCAATCACGGCATGCGTACCAGGTCGTAACCCCGGTTCCGGTACAGCACCCGGGCCCCCGGCAACCGAGAGAGCCGGCTTTGCCGGGTAAACACCAGGTCACCGGGCCTCGGGTCGCGCTTCACCACCTGCCGACGGGCATAGGTCTGGAAGCTGGGTGTGTTGGGCCCGTACATCACCAGTGGACCGGGCAGGCTGCGGGCAACGACGCCAGCCTGTTTCACGGGGGCCTGCAGCAACCAGCCGGCGGCGGGGATCAGCAGGATCGCCAGGGTGACGGCCGCCATCAGGCCGTCGGCGTACAGGGCGGTGGTCAGGCCCACCCGCCGCACGAACAGCAAGACCAGACTGGCGGCCAGGGCCGCACCGCAGCCGACCCAATAGGCGGTGCCGAAGGCCTCCGGCAGGCCGGCGGCCAGCAACTGGTCGTCCGGTTTGAGCCGAGGGGTGAAGTGGGCCAGGAGCAGGGGCAGGGCCAGGAGCAGGGCGAACAGG
>JBJKSP010000109.1:0-19666 GCA_046703865.1 Thiobacillaceae bacterium | reverse complement strand
TGCATCAGATGGGTGGCGGAATGGAGAATCAGGTCCAGAACCGATGGGACATGAAGACAACGAAAACCCTGCAATGGTCTCGCATCGGCGATGATTTTGTCCGGAAAGGTCTTGATGCGCGCGGTTTCGGGCAGGAGATTGTGGTGAACGTCCAAGACCGTCCCGCGCTGGATGTGTTGCATGGGCGGGATTTCGTGCATCCACTGCCGGTAGTAGCGCTGGTCGTAGGCATCCATTTGGCTGCTGATCCAGCCGGCGCGCATGAGGGCGGCCTCGGTCTCTTGAATCGCGGGCTTGGGCACCAGGATGTCGATATCGGACATGATACGTCCACCGGCTGCCGGCGAGCCGCTCGCCACGTAAGCGGCGCCCTTGAGCACCAAGACCGGCACACCCAGCCGTGACAACACCTTGTCCAGCTTGGTCAGTTCGTAGTGGACTGCCATGGCCTGCCGCTCGGAGAACGTGAGAAACCCTTCCATTGCGTGCCAGGCGGGTAGATAGCAGAGGGGGATCAATCCCTCAATACGGGCAAGCCACCCCAGTCGGCCCAGCAGACCCGCCGCCCTCGCCAGGGGGATGATCTCATCCCATTGCCTGGGGCTGAATTTCGTCATGGCCTGCGGGGACTTCAGGGCCAGCAGAAGGTCGCCGCAACCCGATGTCATGCCACCAGGTCCTCGAAGAAGGCCAGGGCATCCGGGAGCCTTGAATATTCGAAATTCCGGCAGTCGCACCCGTCCAGCAGGCTTGCCATAAGCTGGAAACCCAGTTGCCCCAGGAGGTCGTAGTTGAAGGCGTGGCTGGCGGCATGGATGAAGGCATCGGCCTTGGAATGGGGGCTTGACCTGGGCTCCGCACCCGCCTTCCAGCGGGGAAAGACGATGTGGCGCGGTGGGGCCTTCTCGTACATGCGCGCCACGCTCTCGGCAGGGGGCTTCAGGTGCGCCACAGTCCCCTTGTGTGTGTCCCGCGCGGCTTCTCCGATGATGGCGTCGGGCGCGAAGACCCTTACCACGTCGATGCTGGCATTTTTCAAGCTGATCGGACGGGCAAGGGGGACGATCAAGCCGTCGTCCCGGTCGATGATGGTGATCTCGTCGGAGAGCAGGCGCCAGCCGGACAGGACCAGCGCGGCGGTCAAGGTGCTTTTGCCGGCACCCGGGTCACCGGGCAGGATCACGGCCTGGCCGTTTTTTTCCAGAACCGCGGCATGCAGCATGAGGTAATGATGCGCAAATCCAGCGATGCACCAGTTCATGCCCCATTCCAACTGGGCAAAGTCGTGGTCTGCGGGCAGCGGCTTGAACGGGGAGAAATCATCCAGCCAGAAGAAGATCTGGGGGCGCAGCCAGCGTCTTATACCTTTGGGCCGAGCGAGACGGATATGAAAGTCGTGGTAATCGAAATCGCCGGTCTCGAAGTCCGCGTAGAGCGTGTGCAAACCTTCCGCGATACGTCTTTGCCTGCTGACGATGCGAAAGCGGAAGGGACCAGTGACCAAGCTCAACCCCCCGGCCAGCCGCAAAGCCAGCTCGCTGAGGGAAAGGTCAGCCAGGCGCATGCCCCGTCTCGATAAAGTCCAATTTGGACAGTATGTCGAGCGTGTTGGTCATGGTGGCTTCTGCCGCCACATCACCTTGTTCCCGCAGCCATTGGGTCAGGAAGGCTTGCTCTCCCTTCCCCTCCAGAATCATTTCCATCACCACTCCCGCCAGCTCGGACAACCGATGGGTGTCGCCCGAGGCCCCGTGATAGAAGACGTACTCGGTCTCGCCGGGCCAGCGGCGCCAGATCAGGTTGGCATGGTGGGGGACGCGCCAGAAGATGGAGGAGGACATGGGGGCAATGGCAGCGGGCACCGGACAAGAATAACCGAGGGCTATCCGGACTGTCGCCCCAGGGTGATCCGTTCATGGCCCGCCAGATCGCGCCGGGACTGGACCTCTGCGAGACCTTGGTTCAGAAACAGGTCCCGGCAGTCCAGCCCCTGATCACAGCCATGTTCCACCAACAGCCAGCCCCCGGGTATGAGATGGGCGGGCGCGGTGGCGCTGATCAGGGCCAGGTCGTCCAGGCCCAGGTTACCCGATGCCAGCGCGGACCTGGGCTCGAATCGCACATCGCCCTGCAGCAGATGGGGGTCCCCCGCCGGTATGTAAGGCGGGTTGGCGACGATGAAATCGAAGAAATGGTCTGTGGTTCGGTCATCCAGCGCATGGAACCAGTCGGACTCCAGAAAATGCATGGGAGCTGCGTCCAGGGCACGGGCATTGGCTCTGGCCACCGCCAGGGCAGCGGGGTTCCTGTCCAGCGCCCAGACCTGGCAATCGGGGCATTCCAGGGCCAGGGTGACGGCGATGCAGCCGCTGCCGGTTCCCAGGTCCAGGATGCGGGCCGGACGGGACGCGCTCGATCGTTCCAGAACGGCATCCACCAGGAGTTCGGTCTCCGGCCGGGGGATGAGTACGTCCGGGCTGACCTTGAATACGCGCCCGTAGAATTCCTTTTCTCCCAGCAGGTAGGCGACGGGTTCCCCTTGTTCGCGGCGGTGGATCAAGGTCTCTATGGCAGAAGCCTGCGCGCAGGTGGGGATGTCGAGGCCGTGGGCGACCAGCCAGGCCCGGTTCACCCCCAGGGCGCGGGCGGCCAGCACCCGGGCCTCCAGGCGGGCCTCGTTGGGCGGCAGGCCGAGTGCGGTGGCGATCCGCCTGGAGGCCTGCGCAAGCAGGTCGTCGAGATTTTCCACTTGCCCCGTCTCAGCCAGCACAGCCGCCCTCCGGCTCATTCCTCGCCAGCGAGGGTGGCAAGCTGCTCGGCCTGGTGCTCGGCGGTCAGCGCCCCGACCAGTTCGTCCAGGTCGCCGTCCATGATGGCGCCGATCTTGTACAGGGTCAGGTTGATGCGGTGGTCGGTGACCCGGCCCTGGGGGAAGTTGTAGGTGCGGATGCGGTCGGAGCGGTCGCCCGTGCCGATCAGGCTCTTGCGGGTGCTCGCCTCCTGGGCCTCGGCCTCGCGCAGCTGTCTGTCCTTCAGACGCGCCGCCAGGATGGACAGGGCCTGGGCCTTGTTGCGGTGCTGGGATCGGTCGTCCTGGCATTCCACCACCAGGCCCGTGGGCAGATGGGTGATGCGCACGGCGGAATCCGTCTTGTTGATGTGCTGGCCGCCGGCGCCGGAGGCGCGAAAGGTGTCGATCTTCAGGTCGGCGGGAGTGATGTCAATTTCTCCGACATCCTCGGCCTCGGGCATTACCGCGACGGTGCAGGCCGAGGTGTGGATGCGCCCCTGGGCCTCGGTCTCCGGCACGCGCTGCACCCGATGGCCGCCGGACTCGAACTTGAGCCGGGAATAGGCCCCGGCGCCCGACAGCTTGCAGATCACCTCCTTGTAGCCGCCCACTTCTCCCGGGCTTTCCGACAGGATCTCCACCCGCCAGCCCTGGCGCTCCGCATAGCGGACGTACATGCGCATCAGATCGCCCGCGAACAGGGCCGATTCGCTGCCCCCGGTGCCGGCCCGGATCTCGAGGAAGTAGTTGCGTTCATCGTTGGGGTCCCGGGGCAGGTGCAGGACCTGAAGCTGTTGTTCCAGGCGGGTCTGGCGTTCCCTGGCCACGCCGATCTCCTCCTGGGCCAGTTCGCGCATCTCAGGGTCGGCCAGCAGGGCCTGGGCCGCCTCCACGTCCCGGGCGGCCTGGCGCCAGGCGTGGAACTGATCCACCACGGGGGTGATCTCGGCGTGCTCCCGGGTGAGACGGCGATACTGCTCCAGGTCCTCGGTGGCCCGCTCGCTGGCGAGCAGGCGGTCGAGCTCTTCCCGGCGCAGGGCGAGATGGTCGAGTTTTGCGTGGAGGGAAGGTTTCATGGCCGGTTGAGTGGTCGGCGGCGAGCCGAAGCGACGTTGGCCGCCGGTGAATCACTCTTCGTGCAGGTTGTACACGCGGGCCAGCAGGCGGGTGATCTGTTCTCTTTCCTCGGGCCCGGCCTGGTTGATGGTATGGCTGGGGTCGTGCAGGTATTTGTTCATGAGGGCCCGGCTCATGGCCTCCATGACCTCCTGGGGGTCTTCGCCCTTGGCCAGCAGCTTGTGGGCCTTCTCCAGTTCGTGGCGGCGCATGCGTTCGGCGTGGTCGCGCAGGGCGCGCAACAGCGGCACGGCCTTGCGCCCCTCCATCCAGGTCATGAACTCACGCACGCTGGTATCGATGATGGACTCGGCCTGCTGGACCTGGGCCAGCCGGGCGTCCTGTCCGGCGCGCACCACCTCGCCCAGGTCGTCGACGGTGTAGAGGAAGACGTCCGAGAGCTGTCTGACCTCGGGTTCGATGTCCCTGGGCACGGCCAGGTCCACCATGAACATGGGGCGGTGTTTGCGGATCTTCACGGCCCGTTCCACCATGCCCAGGCCGACGATGGGCAGCGGACTGGCGGTGGAGGTCACCAGGACATCGTAGTCCGGCAGGAGTTCCGGCAGGCTGGTCAGGGCGGCCGCCTCGCCGCCGAGCCGGTGGGCGAGTTCCCGCGCCCGTTCCACGGTGCGGTTGACCACCATGAGGCGGCGCGGCTGGCGGGCCGCGAAGTGGGTGGCCACCAGATCGATCATCTCGCCGGCCCCCACGAACAGCACGGACTGGTCGCTGAGGTCGGAGAAGATCCTTTCCGCCAGGGTCACGGCGGCCGCGGACATGGATACCGTGCTGGCGCCGATCTCGGTGGAGCTGCGCACCTCCTTGGCCACCGAGAAGGTGCGCTGGAACAGCTTGTTGAGCAGCAAGCCCAAGGTGCCGGCGGCCTTGGCCTTTTCGGCCGCCTGCTTCATCTGGCCCAGGATCTGGGTCTCTCCCAGCACCATGGAGTCCAGTCCGGAGGCGACCCGGAAGGCATGCTTGACCGCCTGATCGTTGGGTAGCTGGTAGACGAAGGGGCTGACCTCCCGGGGCTCCAGGCTGTGGAACTCGGCCATCCATTCCACCACGTCTCCGGGTTCCTGGGTGTTGCAGTAGATCTCGGTGCGGTTGCAGGTGGACAGGATGGCCGCCTCCCGGGCCAGGCTGCGCCCGGTCATATCCACCAGCGCGCGCGGCAGGATCTCGGCGGGGAAAGCGACGCGTTCCCGGATCGCCACGGGAGCGGTATGGTGGTTCACGCCGAAGGCGAAAATCTGCATCCGGTTGAAAAGACAGTGAATTGCGAGGGGCTGAATTGTACCCCTGTTAAGGCCTTTTAGAGATTGTCCGTAGACAATTCAGCCGTCGTGCCCGGATTCAGCGGGGCGCGTCGACGTTCCGGGCATGGGATTTCTCCGGCATGGCAGGTCCACCGCCTCCACTACGGCTGCCGCGGTCGTGGGCCAGGGGAGGCGGTCGTGACAGGCGCCACCCCTTCGGGGCACGGGGTGGGAGATTCTCCGCGTCGAAGCGCCGCACGGCCTCCGCCCAGCTGGGATCCGAGTATTCGGTGCCGATGACCAGGGGGCGCAGGGCGGGTTCGATGGCCTTGACGATCTGCACCGGCAGGGCGCTGGTGAAACGATAGCGGGCACCCGCCTCGCCCGGGACATAGGCGGTCATGACCCCGAAGAAGCGCCGGCCCATGAAAAAGGCAAAGATGGCGGTACGGTTGATCACCCTGGATTCCACCACCTTCCCGTTGGGGGCGAAGACCTCGTAGCGGTTGTCGCCCGTGCCGGTCTTGCCGCCGATGACCAGGGGGGATCCGTCGGTCAGGGTGTAGGCTCCGCCCAGTCGCCGGGCAGTTCCCTCCCGGACCACGTTCACCAGGGCCCTGCGGACCACCTGTGCCACCTCCGGCGGGAAGATCCGCTCGGGCACCGGGCGCGCCCGGTGCAGCACGGTCTGGTAGGGGGTGCCCGAGGCGAATTCCAGGCGGATCAGCGAGACGGGCGGCAGCCTGGCGCCGTCGTTGAGGATCACGCCCATGAGCTCGGCCAGGGCCGCAGGGCGATCCGCGGAGGAGCCGATGGCGGTGGCGTAGGAAGGCACCAGGCTGTTGAAGGGATAGCCCAGCGTCCTCCATCTGCGGTGGATCTCCTGGAAGGCCTCGATCTCCAGCAGGCTCCGGATGCGGATGTCCTGGGCATTCTTGCGGCCGGTCTTGAACAGCCAGTCGTAGACCTCCACGCGCTGCCCGGCGCTGGCCTTGACGACCTCGTTCCATCCCGCGTCCGGATGGGCGCGCAGATAGGCCACCAGCCACAGCTCCAGGGGATGGATCTGGGTGATGTAGCCCCGGTCGGAGAGGTTGAACTTGTCCGGACCGTAGGTCTCGTAAAGCGCCTCGTAATCCTTCTCGTCATAGCTGGATGGGTTGGCCAGCCGTGACTTCATGGCATCGGTGAAGGCGGCCAGGTCGGCGTCGGGCTGCAGATAGCGCAACACCGCCGCCAGACGCCCGGGATTGGCGCTGAGGTGGTTCATCAGGCTGTCGGTGGCCTCGTCGGCGGAAAGCCCCTTGTATTTCCTGTAGAAGCGCGCGAGGAAGGTCCTGCCTTCGCGGTCGGCGAACTTGAGCAGATAGGTCTTGCGCTGGGGGTCCTCGGCGTCTTCCAGGATGTGCAGGGCCGTGCTGGGGGCGCGGTAGATGAAGTGGCGCACCAGGTCCCGCATGAGCCGGATGAAGGGGAGGTTCACCGAGTTCTTGGTGGCCTCCCACAGATCGATGGACTTGTGATCGTAGTCGTGGTTGAAGTTGGAAAAGCGGTGTACCCCGCCGCCGGTGTAGAAGGGCTCGTCTGGGTTGGCCGAATAGACCCGGGACATGGCCGCGTTCAGCATGGCGCTGAGGGATTTGTCCTGGGACCGGCGCAGCCAGCCCACGGCCCACTGGGTGAGCTCGTCCCGCTCCGCCGGCTTCACGGCCGCCAGCCGGCCTGGGCTCATGGCCGCATACTGTTGGTGCAGTTCGGAGATGACCTGCAGATAGGTGATCAGGGTGCGCAGCTTGGCCGATGAGCCCATCTCCAGCTTGGCCCCCTGGTTGATGTCGAACGGCTTGTTCAGGTTGTCGGCCTGCACCCGGAGCAGGGCGCCCTGGTCGGTGAGCTGGTACAGGGTGAAGCTGTAGATGGGTTTGGAGAGGTCGTTCTCCGGTGACAGCAGATACTGGCCGTAGAGGTCCGCCGCCTCCACCACGATGGGGTCGTTGAGCCGGCTCAGGAAGTCCGTGATGGCGCGCTGGGTGGGCACGTTGAGCGTGGCACCGGCCTTGAGGTCCAGGCGGTCCAGGTCGTAGAGGCTGTGCAGGCCCAGCAGTCTCATCAGTTCCACGCGGATGGCGTTGGCGGCCTTGTTCTCCACATAACTGGAAGCGGTGCTGGAGACCGTGCCCTGGCCGTTCCTGAACCGGATGTGCTCCTTGAGGGCAAGGTCCCGGAAGGCGGGGGTGATGACCCGGGCGTTGGCCAGCAGGCGCAGGTGGGCATCGACGTGGGCGTCCAGGTACTTGCGGCCTGTCATCAGGTACCAGGTGGGCTTGCGCTGGGAGATGAGCAGGGCCAGGACGTGCTTGTAGGCGCGGGCCGCCTCGGGGGTGTAGTCCGGCCGTGCCAGCAGCCGGTTGACCTCTGCGAAATCCAGACCGAACCAGGCCTTGAGCCCGTCGGCGATGCCGTTCACCTCGCCGTGGCCGGGCGCGGCGGCCAGCGGCACGGTGTTCAGGTAATCCAGCACGATCCGCCTGCGCGTGGCGCGGGTATCGGGGCCGTCCAGATAGGCGCGGATGGACGCCGAGGCCATCTGATGGAGCTTGTCGGTGGCGGTCAGGGTGAGGCCGTCGGGGGAATGCCGGTATTTCTCGATCTGGGTCGCCAGGGTGGAGCCGCCCGGTACGTTGCGATTGGGGTCCACAAGTTGCACGGCCTTCTGCAGCACCGCCTCGGCCAGACGATCCCATTCCACGGCCGGGTTGCGCAAGGGGTGATTGGGGTCCAGCAATTCCCTGTTCTCGATATAGAGCAGGGTGTTGGCGATGACGGGGGGGATGGCGGCGAAGTCCTTGTAACTCTGGCCGGGGTAGTGGGCCTCGTACAGGGGATGATCGGCGCAACCGCGCACATCCAGTCCGGCGACGGATTTCTCCGTATAGGGCAGGAACAGGCCCCACTGGGCCAGTTTGCGCATCTCTGGCGAGATGCGCGCCTGAATGGTCACCACGAACCCGTTCCTTTCCAGACGGGAGACGAAATGGGGCAGGCCCACGTAGCCGAGTCGGATGTCATAGGGGCCACCGCTGGGATAGACGATGCGACGACTCTCGCCGGGTTCCGGATGGAAGGTCAGCCGCTTGCCATAGGTGGCCAGCAGGATGGCCTGTAAGGGCGAGGCGATCAGTTCGTAAGCGGAGACGATCGCCACCGCCAGCAGGCCCAGGACGGCAACCGGCCACAGCCAGCGCCGCGCGGGGCGGCGGAACAACGTATGGGCCATGCCCTAAGCCCAGTCGCGGGCCTTGAGAAAATCCGAGTAGAGGCGCGCCTCGGGGCTGCCCGGTTCGGGATGCCAGTCATAGCGCCACTTCACGATGGGGGGGAGGGACATGAGGATGGACTCCGTCCGTCCGCCGGATTGCAGCCCGAACAGGGTGCCCCGGTCCCACACCAGATTGAATTCCACGTAGCGTCCCCGCCGGTAGGCCTGGAAGTCCCGCTCCCGCTCGCCGTAGGGGCTGTCGGCTCGCCGCTCCAGGAGGGGGGCATAGGCGGGCAGGAAGTGGTCGCCCACGCTCTCGGTCAGGTTGAAGCAGTGCTCGAAGCCGCCTTCGTTCAGGTCGTCGTAGAAGATGCCCCCCACGCCCCGGGGTTCGTTGCGGTGCTTGAGGAAGAAGTATTCGTCACACCATTTCTTGAATCGCGGGTAGTAATCGGGACCAAAGGGCTCCAGGGCCTTGCGGCAGGTCTGGTGGAAATGTGCGGCGTCTTCCTCGAAGCCGTAGTAGGGGGTGAGGTCCATGCCACCCCCGAACCACCAGACCGGCTCCGCGCCCGCCTTCTCCGCGACGAAGAAGCGCACGTTCATGTGAGAGGTGGGTGCATAGGGATTGCGGGGATGCATCACCAGGGACACCCCCATGGCCTGCCAGCGCCGGCCCGCCAGTTCGGGCCGGTGGGCGGTGGCGGAGGGCGGCAGGCGTTCGCCCACGACATGGGAGAAGTTCACCCCGCCCCGCTCCAGCACATTGCCTTCTTCGATGAGACGGGTGAGCCCGCCGCCGCCTTCCGGCCGTTGCCACTCGTCCTTGCGGAAGCGCTTGCCGTCGATCTGTTCCAGGCGTTCGACGATCAATTCTTGCAGTTCCAGCAGGAATTCCTTGACCAGTTGGGACTTCATCGCGGATCACGAAAATGTCGAGGCATGAATTCTACGTCAGCCGGGGGCGATCGGAGGAGCCGTGCCCGAGGGCATGGAGCGGCGTTGCGTTTCCCCCCACGACCGGCATCAGCCCCACAGGCTCAGGGGTGGGTCGACCATGACCGCCCTCAGGATGTCGCCCCTTGAGACGAAACCCGCCAGAGAACCGGTCTCGCTCACCACCGGCACGCCGGACAGCCCGTATTCCAGCATCACCCGGGCGATGCGGCGGATGTCGGTGACCGGATCGGCGCTCACCACGGGGGTGGCCATCACGTCCGCCACGGTGAGCGGCAGGACGTCCCTCACCTGGCCTTCGAGCACGTTCAAGCCCGTGAGCAGGTCCCGTTCGGACACGATGCCCACCACCCTGTGGACGTCATCCAGTACCGGTGCCTGGTGGACATGTCGTTCTGCAAACCTGCGCCAGGCTCGTTCCACGCCGTCCCCCGTCGAGACCGTGACGGGTTTCCGGGTCATGATCTGGTAGGCGTGATAAAGGGGGCCGCGTTCCGAGTCGGCATCGATCATCTCCCGGTAGGCATCGGCAGCCGCCTCGTAGCCTGCGGTTGTGCCCGCTTCCCGCCGGCCGACGGGGAGTGACTCGGGCCCGAGTTCCTCGCCCTCGCGCAGGAGGGTACGGCCGTGCCGCGGGCCCGTGACCTGGAGCAGTTGCTCCAAGGAGCCGTGGAAGCTTTGTCCGGTGACACCGTAGACGGAAAACATGGGGACGCTCCTGGTGACCGTCACAGGATAACCTGACCCTCGGGCCCATCCAACCGTGGTCTTCGGGGTCGGCAAATCGGGGTGGCGTCGCATCGCAATCGCTGCCCCTGGGACGGCGCTGCGACGATTTGCCACATTTTGGGCACCTGCGACCCTCGCTAAGATCGACTGGCATCCCGTTCAGGGATGGTCCTGCAGATATCCATTCGATTCAGCCCCGCGAGGGGTTTGTTCTATCAAGGGGATTCCGGTGAACACGAGATCGGCGCGGCGGCAGGCTGCATCCCTCATCCTTTCCGCCTTGGCCGGGACCACCTGGGGCGGGGAAGGGGCCTATGACCTGGGCGAGGTACTCGTGACGGCCACGAAGTTGAACACCCTACCCCTGGGGGCGATGGATGTAGACACGGACAGTCTGGCTTCTCTTCGGCCCGCCACCAGCGATACGGCCAGTCTCCTGCGGGACATCCCGGGCGTGAGCCTCTACGGGGCCGGCGGTGTCTCCGGTCTCCCCGCCATTCACGGTCTGGCGGATGATCGTCTCAGGGTCAAGGTGGACGGCATGGATCTGATCGCCGCCTGTCCCAACCACATGAATGCCCCGCTTTCCTATATCGATCCCAGCGACGCGGCCCGTGCCCGGGTATACGCGGGTATCACCCCGGTCAGCGTGGGCGGCGACAGCATCGGCGGCACGATCCTGGTGGAATCGGGCGAGTCCCAATTCGCCCAGCCAGGTGCCGGCACCCTGACCACGGGCGAGGTCGGGACCTTTTATCGCAGCAACGGCAACGCCAGGGGGGCGCACGCCAGGGTGACGCTCGCCGGCGAAAACCTGAGCCTGACCTATACCGGCTCCACAGTGCAGTCCCAAAATTACACGGCGGCCGGCGATTTCAAGACCACGACGGCCACGGGCCGGCCCGGGCATACGCTTCCCCTCGACGAAGTGGGCTCCACCGCCTACAAGTCCATCAATCAGTCGCTCGACGTCGCCTGGCGCAACGACCATCACCAGTTCGATCTGAGGTATGGGCATCAGCACATCCCTTATGAGGGCTTCCCGAACCAGCGCATGGACATGACGCGGAACGACAGCGATCTGGTCAACCTGGGTTATCTCGGCCGATACCGGTGGGGCAAGCTGGAGGCCCGTGTCTATCGTCAGTCCACGAACCACGAGATGCAGTTCGGCGACGACAAGCAGTACACCTACGGCGATGCGCCGGGCATGCCGATGAATACGAGCGCAAACGATACGGGGGCACAGGTCAAGGCGGATATCACGCTTTCGGAGAGCGACGTCCTCCGGATCGGCAGCGAATACCAGCACTACACCCTGGATGACTGGTGGCCGCCGTCCGGCACGGGAGGCATGTCGCCGGGCGTGTTCCAGAACATCAACGACGGCCGGCGCGATCGCTATGCCCTGTTCGGAGAATGGGAGTCGCATCTCGGTTCACGCTGGACGGGCCTGCTGGGCCTGCGCCACGAGACGGTGGAGATGGATGCCGGCGATGTGCACGGGTACTGCACCGGCGGCATGTGCATGGGCAACCAGATCCGAGACAGCGGCGCATTCAACGGCCGGGGGCACGGCAAGACCGACCGGAACTGGGACCTGACCGCCCTGTCGCGTTATACCCCGGATGCCACGCATAGCTACGAATTCGGCTTGGCGCGGAAGTCCCGCTCGCCCAATCTGTACCAGCGTTATGCCTGGTCGACCTGGCCCATGGCGGCGGTCATGAACAACTTCGTCGGCGACGGCAACGGCTACGTCGGCAATCCCGGCCTGAAACCGGAGGTCGCCTATACCGTGAGTGCCACCGCCGACTGGCACGATGCCGACAGAGCCCGATGGGGGCTGAAGGTCACGCCCTACTACACCTATGTCCGGAACTTCATCGACGCCCGGTGCCTGCCCGGCACGACGTGTCCTGCCGACCAGTTCAACGTGCTTCAATACGTCAACCAGTCCGCCCGGTTGTACGGGATCGACCTGTCCGGTCATATGCCGCTGGCAGATACCCGAGGCTACGGCCGTTTCACCGCGACCGGTGTGCTCAATTACGCCAAGGGCGAGAACCGGACGACCGGGGACGGCCTGTACAACATCATGCCGCTGAATGCCCGGTTGGCGCTTGTGCAACGGCTCGGGCGCTGGACCAACACCGTGGAGGCCCGGTTGGTGGCCGGCAAGCATGACGTATCCAAGGTCCGTAACGAGGTCGAGACTGGCGGCTACAGCCTGTTCGACCTGCGCACGAGCTATGCATGGAAGCGGGTGCGCCTGGATGCGGGGATCGAGAATCTCTTCGACAGGCTCTATTCCCTCCCCCTGGGTGGGGTCTATCTCGGTCAGGGCACGACCATGTCCGTCAACGGGGTTCCTTGGGGCGTGGCCGTTCCCGGCATGGGGCGCTCGGTCTATGCCGGCCTGACTTACAGGTTCTGAGCGGCACAGAAGCCCCCGGCCGGCGGTCTGCGGGGCCGGCTTAGGGATTCAGGGACGGAGCAGGCGGCCGCTGGCCGGGTCGAGGATGGTCGAAGGCCGGCGGCGTGCGCCTGTGCTGCCGTCCAATACCCATACCCGGCGGCCGAAGGCCTTGCGGCATTGGGCCGCCGTGCGCAGCGGACGCTGGCCGTAACGGTTGGCGCTGGTGGAGACCAGGGCCATATCCAGCACCCGGCACAGGCGTGCCGCCTCGGGATGGGCGGTGACCCGGACGGCGAGTTTGTCGTGCCGGCCCGTGAGCCATTTCGGGCAACGCCGTGCGGCAGGCAGCAGCAGCGTGGTGGGACCGGGCCAGTATCGCGGCCATTCTCCCGCCGGCCTGGCGAGATAGGGCGTGAATTGTCCCGGAGTGCTGCCGATCAGGATCAGTCCCTTGTGCTTCGGCCGTCTCTTGATGCGGAGGATGCGGGCCACACCCCGGGCGTTGCGAGGGTCGCAGCCCAGGCCGTAGCAGGACTCGGTGGGATAGGCGATGACACCTCCGTTGCGGAGGAGCCGGCGCAGCTCGCCGATGGACGGCAGGGGCGTCATCCCTGTTCCCGGACGCCCCCAGTTACGGCTTTTTTCGGTTAATGGCGCGCCAGCCGATGTCCCGGCGCATCTGGCGGCCGGCGAAGCCGATCCCGTCGGCCACCTGATAGGCGCGGGTCTGGGCGATCTTGACCGTGTCCCCCAGGGCGGTGACGCACAGCACCCGACCGCCGCAGGTGGTCACCTGGTCGTCCTGGAGGGCGGTGCCGGCGTGGAATACGTGATAGTCCTCGCCTGGGGCGGGCAGGCCGGTGATGGCATCGCCGTGGCGCGGCTGATCCGGGTAGCCCTCGGCCGCCAGCACCACGCCCAGGGCGCAGCGCCGGTCCCACTGCGCCTCGGCCTGATCCAGCCGACCCTCGATGGCGGCCTCCACCAGGACGGAGAGATCGCTCTTGAGCCGCATCATGATGGGCTGGGTCTCCGGGTCGCCCATCCGGCAGTTGAATTCCAGCACCTTGGGGTTGCCCTGGGGATCGATCATCACCCCGGCGTAAAGGAAGCCCGTGTAGGGCGTGCCCTCCTGTTTCATGCCCGTCACCACGGGACGGATCACCTCGCGCAGGATGCGGGCATGCCGTTCGGGGGTGATCACGGGGGCCGGGGAATAGGCCCCCATGCCGCCCGTGTTGGGACCCTGGTCTCCGTCCAGCAGGCGCTTGTGGTCCTGGGAGGTGGCCATGGCCAGGACGTGCTCGCCGTCCACCATGCAGATGAAGCTGGCCTCCTCGCCCGTGAGGCATTCCTCGATCACCACCCGGTGGCCGGCCTCGCCCAGTCGATTCCCGGACAGCATGGAATCCACGGCGGCATGGGCCTCCTCGGCGGTCTGGGCCACCACCACGCCCTTGCCCGCCGCCAAGCCGTCCGCCTTGACGACGATGGGGTTGCCCTGGGCGGCGAAGTAGGCGTGGGCGGCACCGGCCTCGGGGAAGGTGGCGAAGGCGGCGGTGGGGATGCCGTGTCGGGCCATGAACTGCTTGGCGTAGTCCTTGGAGCTTTCCAGCCGGGCGGCGGCCTGGGCCGGGCCGAAGACCTTCAGGTCTGCCGCCCTGAAGGCGTCGACGATGCCGGCCGCGAGGGGGGCCTCCGGCCCCACCACCGTATAGGCGATGCCCTCGCGTTTTGCGAACAGGATCAGGGCCTGGAAGTCGGTCAGGGGCACGTTCTCCAGGCCCTCCTCCCGGGCCGTGCCGCCATTGCCCGGTGCGACGTAGACCTTGTGCACCCGGGGGCTCTGCTTGAGGCGCCAGGCCAGGGCGTGCTCGCGCCCTCCGGCACCGATGACGAGTAGTTTCATGTTTTGTTAAAGGAGTCAGACATTGGGAAGTGACCGGCGGGCAATTTTACTCCTCGCTTCCCGTTCCCAGCGCTTTGCTAATGCCTGAAATGCCGCATGCCGGTGAACACCATGGCCATGCCGTGCTCGTCGGCGGCGGCGATGACCTCCTCGTCGCGCACGGAGCCGCCGGGCTGGATGACCGCCGCGATGCCGGCCTGGGCCGCCTGGTCGATACCGTCCCGGAACGGGAAGAAGGCGTCCGAGGCCATCACCGAACCCTTCACCTCCAGGCCCGCGTGCTCGGCCTTGATGGCGGCGATGCGGGCCGAGTTGACCCGGCTCATCTGGCCGGCGCCCACCCCGATGGTCATGGCGTTCTTGGCGTAGACGATGGCGTTGGACTTCACGAACTTGGCCACGCGCCAGGCGAACAGGAGGTCACCCATCTCCTCTTCAGAGGGGGGGTGCTTGGTGACCACCTTGATCTCGTTGATCAGGGCCAGATCGACCTCCTGCACCAACAGCCCCCCCGTCACCCGCTTGTAGTCCAGGCGCGCCGCATGCTCCTTGGGCCACCGGCCGCATTCCAGCAGGCGCACGTTCTTCTTGGCGGCACAGACCTCCACGGCGGCGGCGGAGACCTGGGGGGCGATGATCACCTCCACGAACTGGCGCTCCACGATGGCCTGGGCCGTGGCCCCGTCCAGTTCCCCGTTGAAGGCGATGATACCGCCGAAGGCGGACTCAGGGTCGGTCTTGTAGGCCCGGTCGTAGGCGTCCAGCAGGTCCTTGCCATAGGCTACACCGCAGGGGTTGGCGTGCTTGACGATGACGCAGGCCGGCCCCTGGTCGAACTGCTTGACGCATTCCAGCGCCGCGTCGGCGTCGCCGATGTTGTTGTAGGAAAGCGCCTTGCCTTGAAGCTGCCGGGCGGTGGCGATGCTGGCTTCCTTGGCGCCGGCCTCGACGTAGAAGGCGGCGTTCTGGTGCGGATTCTCGCCGTAGCGCATGGCCTGCGCCTTCCGGAATTGCAGGTTGACGGTGCGGGGGAACTCGGACTCCGCGACCAGCTTGCCGAAGTGGTTGGCGATGGCACCGTCGTAGGCGGCGGTGTGCTCGAAGGCCTTGATGGCCAGGGAGAAACGGGTGGCATCGGTCACCGCCCCGCCGTTGGCCTTCATCTGGTCGATGACCAGGGCATAGTCGGCCGGATCGGTGACGATGGTGACAAAGGCGTGGTTCTTGGCGGCGGAGCGCACCATGGCGGGCCCGCCGATGTCGATGTTCTCGATGGCCTCCGCAAGGGTGCAGCCGGGCCGGGCCACGGTCTCGCGGAAGGGATAGAGGTTCACACACACCAGATCGATGTAGGGCAGGTCATGGTCCGTCATGGCTGCGGCGTGGGCGGGCAGGTCGCGGCGCGCCAGGATGCCGGCGTGGACCTTGGGGTGCAGGGACTTGACCCGTCCGTCCAGCATCTCAGGAAAACCGGTGTAGTCGGCCACCTCGATGACAGGGAGGCCGGCGTCGCGGATGGCCTTGGCGGTGCCACCGGTGGACAGCAGCTCTACATCCAGGTCATGCAGGGTACGGGCGAAGTCGACGAGTCCGGTCTTGTCGGAGACGGAAAGCAGGGCGCGTTGGATCATGATGGTGAGCGGTAAGTCGTGAGCAGTGAGTCGTGAGCGGCTGCGGTTCATGGTGAGCCTTTTTCGCTCACCGCTTGCCGATCACCTATTTGATGCCGTGCTGCAGCATCTTCTTGCGCAGGGTGTTGCGGTTGATGCCCAGCATGTCGGCGGCCCGGCTCTGGTTGCCGCCGGCCCGGTCCAGGATGACCTGCAGGACCGGTTTTTCCACGCAGCCGACCACCATGTCGTAGATATTGGCGGGCGGCTCGCCATCCAGGTCCTTGAAATACTGATTCAGCGCCCTGCGTACGCAGACGGCCAGGTCATTTTCCTCGACGACGTTCATTTTCATTGACTAATGCCCCCTTCATCCGGTCAGGCCGCTTCCCGCTCTTCAAACGGAACGGCCATTTTGTAGCTGTCGTAGACGAGACGACACCCTCTGTCCGCCGTTCGCCAGAAGAACTCATTTACAGCCTTGAGCTGGTCCCGCCTGGAGTCCAGCCGGTTCATCGCATGGCGGAAACCCGCGGAATCCGCCAGCCCTTTTGTATACCAGGCGATGTGCTTGCGGGCCATGCGCACGCCGGTCACCTCGCCGTAAAAGAGATAGAGTTCGTCCAGATGCTCCAGCAGGAGCCGGTGGATCTCGGCCACTTCGGGAGGGGGCAGCCGTTCCCCGGTGGCCAGGTAGTGGCCGATCTCCCGGAAGATCCAGGGCCGGCCCTGGGCCGCGCGGCCGATCATCACCCCGTCCGCACCCGTATAGTCCAGGACCCGTCTGGCCTTTTCCGGTGTGGTGATGTCCCCGTTGGCGATCACGGGGATGCGGGCGGCGGCCTTCACCGCCCGGATGGTGTCGTATTCCGCCTCGCCGGTGTAGCCGCAGGCCCGGGTGCGTCCGTGGATCGCCAGGGCACGAATGCCGCTGTCCTGGGCGATGCCGAGGATCCGGAGGGCGTTCCGGTGTGCCTTGTCCCATCCGGTACGGATCTTGAGCGTGACCGGCACCTCGGGCACGGCCCGAACCACCGCCTCCAGGATCTGCCCCACCAGGACCTCGTTCTGGAGCAGGGCGGAACCGGCCATCACGTTGCACACCTTCTTGGCCGGGCAGCCCATGTTGATGTCGATGATCTGGGCGCCGTGGTCCACGTTGTACCGGGCCGCCTCGGCCATCATCCCGGACACCGCGCCGGCGATCTGCACGGACACGGGTTCCGCCTCGCCCTGGTGATCCGCGCGCCGGCGGGTCTTGGCCGAGCCGTAGAGCAGGGAGTTGGAGGTGACCATCTCGCTCACCGCCATGCCCGCGCCCAGCCGCTTGCACAACTGGCGGAACGGACGGTCCGTCACGCCCGCCATGGGGGCAACGACCAAATTGTTCCGAAGCTGGTACGGTCCGATACGCATGGCGGGATGAGGGACGGAAAGGGGCCGAATTCTACCCTCAAGCGGATAGGGGAAAAAGCCGGTCGCAACGCCCGCCTCCATGCCATTTCGGCCATTCAGGCCCCATGGACAGGGGATTGCGCGGAACGCTAAAAAAAATCTATCGGCCCGCATCCATTGCCCGGGCGGCGGTGACAGGGGTAACGGCTTTGCGGCATGATGCCCCGGCCCGTATGCCCATCCCCTCATGTCACCCGAGCCCATGGCCGTCTTCCTCAAACCCCGCATTCCACGGTCGCTGATGCCTTACCTGACCTTGCTGCTGGGCGCGGTGAGCGTGCTCGGATTCGCTCCGTTCTACCTGTTCCCGCTGCCGGTGCTGGCCCTGGCGATACTGCTGCGCCTAGCCGATGCATCGGCGCCACGCGGCGCCTTTCTGTCGGGCTACCTCTTCGGCCTGGGCTGGTACCTGGCCGGGGTGTCCTGGGTCTACGTGAGCATGCACGACGTGGGTGGCATGCCGGCCCCCGTGGCCGGATTGGCGGTGCTGCTGTTCGCGGGCTATCTGGCCCTGTTCCCCGGCCTGGCGCTGTATCTGGCCACCCGCTGGCGCTTGACGCCCGCCCTGCGCTGGCTGCTGGTCCTGCCGGCCCTCTGGGCACTGCTGGACTGGGTGCGGGGCTGGTTCCTGACGGGCTTCCCCTGGCAGGCCCTGGGTTATTCCCAGGCGCCCTACAGTCCCCTGGCAGGCTATGCCCCGATCCTGGGGGTGTACGGCGTGACCTGGCTGGCCGCGCTGACCGCGGGGGCATTGGCCCTGGGGCGACGTTACGCACTGGTCTTGGCGGCCTTCGTCTGGCTGGCGGGCTGGGGCCTGCAACAACTGTCCTGGACCCGGCCCGAGGGGGCGCCCGTCACGGTGAGCCTGCTTCAGGGCAACATCCCCCAGCACATGAAGTTCCGGCCGGAAGAACTGGCCCAGACCCTGCAGATTTACCGTCGTCTGGTCCTGGGCAGTACCGGCCGGCTCATCGTCCTGCCAGAGACGGCGATCCCCCTATGGCTGGACAGCGTGCCTGCGGCCTACCTGGCCCAACTGGCGGATCATGCCGCCCGCAACGGGGGGGATGTGCTGCTGGGGGTGCCTCTGCGGGAGAACGGTGACCGCTATTACAACGCCTTGGTGTCCATGGGGCGGGCACCTGGCCAGATCTTCCTGAAGGTGCATCTGGTGCCCTTCGGCGAATTTATCCCGCCTGGCTTCAAGTGGTTCCTGGACCTCATGAACATCCCCCTAGGCGACTTCGACCGGGGGGCACCCGACCAGCCGCCCATGCAGGTGGCTGGCCAGCGTGTGGCGGCCAGCATCTGCTACGAGGACGTGTTCGGAGAGGAGCTGATCCACGCGCTGCCGGCGGCCACGCTGATGGTCAACGTGAGCGACGACGCCTGGTTCGGACGCTCCTTCGCCCCCTGGCAGCACCTGCAGATCGGGCAGATGCGCGCCCTGGAGACCGGGCGCTGGTGGCTTCGGGCCACCAATACCGGCATCACGGCCATGCTGGATGCCAAGGGACGGGTCGTGAAGCGGCTCCCGCCCTTCACCACCGGCGTCCTGCAGGGCCAGGCCCAGGGGATGCGGGGCATGACGCCCTATGACCGTTGGGGCAACTACGGTTTTCTGGCCTTTACGGGATTGGCCCTGGCGGTGGCCTGGGCCATGGAAAGGAAGGCACGCCGAGGTCCGGGCTCTGTGAGTTGACCGCTGCCCCTAGATCGGTGGAGGGTGGGCGTCTTTCAGGTAGGTGCAAGTGATGGAACCCGGCCCGCTGCAAAGTCAGGGCGCTGTAGAGACGGCTGGCGAGCGGAGCGTAGCCCAGCATCATGGCCGCGGGTGAAATCCGCTTGCGATCGGCTCCGGCCTGACTCTAATCTGCGCTAGAAGACTGTCCATGCGCATCGCACTCATCACGCCCTATTTGCCCGAGACCCGCAGCGGCAACGCCCACACCGCCCTGCGCTGGCGCCGGTTCCTGCATGCCGCAGGCCACCGGGTAGTCCTGGCCCAGGACTGGGGTGGTTGGCCGGCCGAGGGCATGATCGCCTTGCACGCCCGGCGCAGCCATGGCGCCATCGCCCGTTACGCCCATGCCCATCCGGACTGTCCCCTGATCGTGGTCCTGACCGGCACCGATCTCTACGGTGACATACGCGGCGAT
>JBJKSP010000108.1:0-12822 GCA_046703865.1 Thiobacillaceae bacterium | reverse complement strand
GTCCCAGCTGGACGAGGCCAGCCTGCGCGCTGAGCTCGCCCATATGCGCAGCCTGCTCGGTTTGCCCACACCCCGCGGATTCACCAGCCACGCCGCCGAGATCGTGCAGGCCATTTCCGATCCCTTCGCACGCAAGGTGCTGGTCAACCGCGGCAACACCGACGGCATCGAGGCGGGGTGGCCCGCGGTCGACGCCCTGGGGCTGGTGGGCCAGGTCACCGCGGTCTATCCGTTCAGCAGCGAGATCACCCTCATCACCTCCCGGTTGCAGGCCGTCCCGGTCCAGTCCCTGCGCAACGGGCTGCACCTGATCGTCAGCGGGGTAGGGCAGGACCGTCTGCTGGAGGTTCGCTACCTGGACATGCATGCCGACCTCAAGCCCGGCGACGTGCTGGTGACCTCCGGACTGGACGGCAAATATCCGCCGGGGATCCCGGTAGCCAAGGTGCTCAGCATCGAGCCGCCCCGCTACACGCCTTTCGCCCGGGCCGTGTGCGAGCCGCTGGCCGGGGTGGGCGAGTACCGCCACCTGCTGATCCTGCAGCGTACGGGCCCGCACCGATGAGCGCCGAAGCCCGGCTGCCCCCCCGCGGCCCCCAACTTGTTGCACCGCCCGGGCCACACATGGTGTACGGAAGCCTCGCGCTGGCCTTTCTGTTCACGCTCCTGCCCTGGCCGTCCTGGGCCTTCTGGCTGGTCCCGGACTTCACCCTCATGGTGCTGGTGTACTGGAACATCCAGGCGCCGCTCAGGGCGGGCCTCGGCGTGGCCTTCGTGCTCGGATTGCTGACCGATGCCTCCCATGGGGTCCTGTTCGGCCTGTACGCGCTGACCTATGTCTCGTCCGCCTTTGTCACCCTACACCTGAGGCGACGCCTGGAGAATTTCCGGCCCTTGGGCCAGGCACTCCAGATCGGGCCCGTGTTCATCGTCCAGCAGCTGGCGGTGTTGCTGCTGGGGCTGGCGGCCGGGCACATCCCGGTGGACTGGTGGCAGGTGACTTCCGGTGTCATGGCCACGCTGCTGTGGCTGCCCCTTTGCCTGTTGCTCAACCACGCCACCGGCAGACAGGCAGCCGTCCAGGCCACCTCGGCACCGGAGATCAAGTGAGGGCGCTACGCCTCATCAATCCGGAAACGGAGTTCCGGCGCTACCGGCGTCGGCTGGGATTCACCGCCGCCGTGGCCCTCATCCTGTTCCTGGTGCTCCTGGGCCGATCTTTCTGGCTGCAAGTGATCCAGTACGACCATTTCCATGCCCTGGCCGAGAACAACCGCATCGCCCTGGTGCCGGCGCCGCCACCGCGGGGGTCCATCTACGACCGGGAGGGCGTGGTGCTGGCGCAGAATTATTCCGCCTATACCTTGGAGATCACGCCTTCCGAGACCGGCGGGCTCAAGAAGACCCTGGACGCACTGGCCAAGGTGGTAAAGATCACGCCCCTGGACCTCAGGCGCTTCAACAAGCTTCTGGCCGAAAGCAAGAGCTTCGAGAGCGTCCCCATCCGCACCCGGCTCACCGAAGAGGAAGTGGCCCGCTTCGCCGTCAACCGCTACCGGTTTCCTGGCGTGGAGGTCAGGGCCAGGTTGTTCAGGCAGTACCCCTTCGGGGAGACTTTCTCCCACGTGGTGGGCTACATCGGCCGGATCAACCAGAAGGATCTGAATAGACTGGATGAAAGCGGACAGGGCCCCAACTATCGGGGCAGCGACCATATCGGCAAGGCCGGCATCGAGGCCCGCTACGAATACTGGCTGCACGGCAAGACCGGCATCGAGAAGGTGGAGAACGACTCCAGCGGCCGTGCCGTGCGGACCCTGTCGCGCCAGCCCCCCGTGGCCGGCTACGGCATCCAGCTGAACATCGACGCCAAGCTGCAACAGGTGGCGGAGCAGGTGTTCGGAGATTACAAAGGCGCCCTGGTGGCACTGGACCCGCGCGACGGCAGCGTACTGGCCATGATCAGCAGACCCGGTTTCGATCCCAACCTGTTCGTGGACGGCATCGACGTGGCCAGCTGGAAGGAACTGAATGATTCCCCGGACCGGCCCCTCATCAACCGGGCCCTGCGCGGCCTCTATCCCCCCGGTTCCACCATCAAGCCGTTCATGGCCCTGGCGGGGTTGGAGCTGGGCGTGCGCCGGCCCGACGAGACCATCGTCGACCCCGGCTACTACACACTGCCCGGCAGCAGTCACCGCTACCGGGACTGGAAGTGGGGAGGCCACGGCCTCGTGGACCTGCAGAAGTCCATCATCGTGTCCTGCGATACCTATTATTACGGCCTGGCCCACTTGATGGGCATCAACAACATGTACCGCTTTCTTTCCCAGTTCGGCTTCGGCCACAAGACCGGCATCGACCTGGACGGGGAGCTTCAGGGACTCCTGCCCAACCCGGCGTGGAAGATGAAGCACCTCCATCAGCCATGGTGGCCGGGCGAAACGGTCATCGCGGGTATCGGCCAGGGCTATACCCTGGTCACTCCCCTGCAGCTCGCCGTGGCCACCATGGGTATCGCCAACGGCGGGGTGATCTACCGACCCCGGCTGCTGCGGGACTGGATCGATCCCATCACGGGTGAGAAACGCTACGCCTTGCCCCAGGTGGAGCACCGCATCGCCCTCGATCCCCGATACGTGAAGCTGGTGCGCGAAGCCATGGTCGACGTCACCCGCCCCGGCGGTACCGCGGCAAGGGCCGGCGCCGGGGCGGCCTACTCGTTTGCCGGCAAGACCGGCACGGCCCAGGTGGTGGGAATCAAGCGGGGCGCCGGCCGCAACGAACGCAAGTTGGCCAAGAAATACCGTGACCATGCCCTGTTCATCGGCTTCGCCCCGGCGGACGATCCTAAGATCGTGGTGGCCGTCCTGGTGGAAAACGGCGGCCATGGCGGCTCCACCGCCGCCCCTATCGCCCGCAAGGTGTTCGATTACTGGCTGCTGGGCAAACTGCCGGCGGTGAGCCCGCCAGTCGCCCCGACCGAAGAGGCACCGGGCGAAGAGGAGGACAGCACCCCCGCAGACGAGGATGTGCCTGACACCCCTGCCGGCCCCACACCCGAACCCGAGGCACCCCAATGATCAAGACCCTGCTCAAACGCCTGACCGCGCATCTGGACTGGCCCCTGATGGGCTTTGTCATCGTGTTGCTGCTGGTGAGCATGGCCACCGTCTATAGTGCGTCGGGCGGCAGCGAGGACAAGCTGACCGTCCATGTCACGAACATGGGGGTTGCCCTGATCGCCATGGTGCTGGCCAGCCAGATCCCCCCCCAACGGCTGATGCAGTTCGCCCTGCCGGCCTATGCGGTCGGCCTCATCCTGCTCATCGGTGTGGCCCTGTTCGGCGAGGTGGTCAACGGGGCACGCCGCTGGCTGCACATCGGCATCACCCGCATCCAGCCCTCCGAACTCATGCGCCTGGCCGTCCCCCTCATGATCGCCTGGTACCTGCACTACAAGCAGGAAAGCCTGAACTGGCGCGACTTCGCCGTAGCCATCCTGCTCCTGGCCATCCCCGTGGGTCTGATCGTCCGGCAGCCGGACCTGGGTACCGCCCTGCTCATCGCCGCGTCCGGTTTCTATGTGCTGTTCCTGGGCGGCCTGCCCCTGAGGGTGCTGGTGGGGGGGGCGGTCCTGCTGACCGCAGTTGCGCCCCTGGCCTGGCACATGATGCACGACTACCAGCGCCAGCGCATCCTGATCATGCTGGACCCGTCCAGCGATCCCCTGGGGGCGGGCTACCACATCATCCAGTCCACCATCGCGGTAGGTTCTGGCGGCATCGCCGGCAAAGGCTGGATGCACGGCACCCAGACCCATCTGGATTTCCTCCCCGAAAGCGCCACGGATTTCATCTTCGCCGTCTATGCGGAAGAGTTCGGCCTGATCGGCAATCTGTTCCTGCTGTTGCTCTACGGCCTCATCGTCGGACGCGGCCTCATACTCGCCTCCCGTGCGGCCACCCTGTTCGGCAGGCTGGCCGCAAGCGCCATCGTGCTCACCTTCTTCACTTATGCCTTCGTCAACATCGGCATGGTCTCGGGCATCCTCCCGGTCGTGGGGGTGCCTCTGCCCTTGGTGAGCTATGGAGGCACTTCCATGGTGACAGTCCTGTTCGGCTTTGGTATCGTGATGAGCGTTGCGACCCACAAAAAATTGGTCAAAACATGAAGTTGCCATACAAACTTCTTGTCGTTTCTGGGGTTGGGCTGATCCTGGCAGGCTGTTCCAGCGTCGGCACCCAGGTCACCGAAAGCCCCCCCGCAAGTACCAGCGCCTCGGCCAAACCCACCGTGCTGCCGCCTTACAGGGGCGGAGGCTATTACAAGGATGACGGTCCCGGTGCCCATCCACCCCCCAATCTGGCTTCCATTCCGAACGCCCAGCCCAAGTGGGAGCCCATGAACCGCTACGCCAACAACACCTACACGGTGATGGGCAAGACCTACCACCCCGACCTCACCGGCAAGCCTTACCATGAGCGAGGCCAGGCCTCCTGGTACGGCCGCCGGTACAACGGCCGGCCGACTTCCTCCGGCGAGCCCTACGACATGTACGCCATGACGGCGGCCCACCGGACCCTGCCCATCCCCAGCTATGCCCGGGTCACGAACCTGGAGAACGGCCGTAGCGTGGTGGTGCGCATCAACGATCGGGGACCGTTCCGCGCCGACCGCATCATCGACCTTTCCTATGCCGCCGCCTACAAGCTGGACCTGCTCAAAGGCGTCGGCATGGTGGAAGTCGACAGCGTGACGCCGGACGATCAGGCCGAACCCGGCTCTTTCACGCAACTGGCGCAGACTCCGCCCTCCGATACGGTGGCGCCCAGCCCCCCCGCCACGACCAAGAGCGAAGAATCCGCTGCGCCCGCGGAACCCGCGCAGGCGAATGCCATCTATTTGCAGATGGGTGCGTACGCCAACGCGGACAAGGCCGACGCATTGGCCAGCCAGTTGATCCAGCGCCTGGGCCGCGACGTCCCCGGGATGATCCGCCTCCAGCAGGACGGCTTTACCAAGATCCAGGTCGGTCCCTATATGGACGCGAACACCGCAGACAAGGCGGCGGAAAGCCTGGCACAGGACCTGGGCGTCAAGCCCTACCGGGTGGTAGGGAAGGCCTGGAAGGCCAATCCCGCCGCCGTGCCCACCCACACCGGCAAGCAGGATTGGCTGCAGGTGGCGGCCTACACCGACGCCGCCAAGGCGGAGGCGCTGTATGACCGCCTGAAGCAACGCCAGGATCTGCCCGGCGTGGAAAAACTGGAGTCTGACGGCCTCATCAAGATCCAGGCCGGCCCCTATGCCGATCCGGATGCGGCGGATCGGGCGGCGGACCTGATCGCCCAGACGGTCGGCCTGAAGCCGTATCGTATAAGCCGCTGATCCCACGGGTTGCCCACTGGACCCTGGGGTCCGGTGGGCGATATTTTTTTCAATGCCACCCGGCCGAGCCGGGGTGCAACAACCAAGCGAGCGAAATGAAGAGACTGCTGTACGTTCTGACCCTCACCTTCCTGCCCCTGCTATCCCAGGCCGCATCGGTCGTGCCCCCACCGCCCAAGCTCGATGCGCATGCCTGGATGCTCACGGACGAGCTCAGCGGCACCGTCCTGGCCGAAAAGGATGCGGACAAGCGGGTGGCACCGGCTTCGCTGACCAAGCTGATGACGACCTATCTGACCTTTCAGGCCCTCAAGGCGGGCCAGATCCATCTCGACCAGAAGCTCCCGGTATCAAACAAGGCCTGGCGCATGGAGGGATCGCGCATGTTCCTGGACCCCCGCAAGTCGGCCACCGTGGAGCAACTGATCAAGGGCATGATCGTGCAGTCCGGAAACGACGCCTGCATCGTGCTGGCGGAAGGCATCGCCGGCTCGGAGGAGGGCTTCGTGAGCATGATGAACCAGGAGGCAAAGAAACTTGGCATGACCGGCACACACTACGCCAACGCCACCGGCCTGCCCAATCCCCAGCACTACACTACCGCCGCGGACCTCACCCGCTTGGTCAGCGCCCTGCTCCGTGACTTTCCCGAGGATTACAAATACTTCGACATCAAGGAGTTCACCTACAACGGCATCACCCAGCCCAACCGCAATCGCCTCCTGTGGATGGACCCCAACGTGGATGGCCTCAAGACCGGCCATACCGAAAGCGCCGGCTATTGCCTGATCGCCTCCGCCAAGCGCGGCGATCGGCGCCTGGTCTCCGTGGTGCTGGGTGCACCCACGGACCGCGCCCGGGCCATCGAAAGCCAACGCCTGCTCAACTACGGCTTCCAGTTCTATGACACCGTGCGCCTGTTCAGCGCAGATCAGCCGGTGACGCGCGTCAAGATCTTCAAGGGTGCGGACGACGAGCTCGCGGCCGGATTTCGGCACGATTTCTATGTCACCGTCCCGCACGGTGACAGCAACCGGGTCAAGGCCAAGATCATCACGCGCCAGCCCATGCTGGCCCCGGTCTCCCTCGGCCAGAAAGTGGGCACCCTGCACGTCACCCTGGACGGCGACATCATCGGCGACTATCCCCTGCGTGCCCTCAAGAGCGTGGGTGTGGCGGGCCTGCTGGGACGAGCCTGGGACAGCCTCCTGCTGATGTTCCAGTAGCAAGGGCGGTCAGTGACGGATAGCGGCGGGCGGGGGGCGAGTAAAGATTGGCTGCCAGCGGTTAGAATCTCGCGTATTGGTGCCGCAACCCTGACCGCTTCCCGCTATCCGCTCCTCACCACATGTCAGCCGCCATGACCATCGTCTATCTCAACGGCGAGTACCTGCCCCTGGAAGATGCCCGCATCCCCGTCATGGACCGGGGCTTCATCTTCGGCGACGGGGTGTACGAGGTGATTCCCGTCTACTCCCGCCACCCCTTCAGGCTGAATCAGCACCTGGCTCGTCTTCAGAACAGCCTGGACGGCATCCGCCTGGCCAACCCCCACACCCCGGCCCAGTGGGAAGGCATGATCCGTGCCATCGTGGGTCGAGCGGAATGGGAGGACCAAGGCGTTTATCTCCAGGTCACCCGCGGCGCGGCGCCCAGAGACCACGCCTTCCCCAGGAAGGCCCGACCCACCGTCTTCATCATGCCCGGCCCGTTGCCCACGCCCGCGGCGGAACTGGTGGAAACCGGGGTGGGGGCGGTCACCGCCGCGGACAACCGTTGGCTACGCTGCGACATCAAGGCCACCTCCCTGCTGCCCAACGTCCTGCTCCGGCAATTGGCGGTGGACGCCGGCTGTGCCGAGACCCTCCTGATCCGCGACGGCTTCCTCACCGAAGGTGCCGCAAGCAACATCTTCGTGATCAGGGAAGGCCAGGTGCTGGCTCCGCCCAAGTCCCATTTCATGCTCCCCGGCATCACCTACGACGTGGTGCTCGAGCTGGCCCGCAGCCTGGAACTGCCCCACCAGGTCCGCCCGGTGTCCGAGGCGGAAGTCCGCGGAGCACAGGAGGTCTGGCTCACCTCGTCGACCAAAGAAGTCCTGGCGGTGACCCGACTGGACGGCCGCCCCGTGGGCGAGGGGTGTCCGGGGCCCGTGTTCAAGCGCATGCACGCCGCCTATCAAGAATACAAGCGCACGGTCATGCGCGCCGGAACATGAAGCCCGTGGCCGATCAGGCGCCCCTGCTCCGGTTTCCCTGCGACTTTCCCATCAAGGCCATGGGGCCGCGCACCGAGGGTTTCGCCCAGACCGTGGTGGACATCGTGCTGCGCCACGCCCCGGACTTCCGTCCCGAGACGGTGGAGATGCGCGTTTCCGGATCGGGTAACTACCTCTCGGTCACCTGCACCGTCCGGGCCGCATCGCGGCAACAGCTGGACGAGCTGTACCGGGAGCTGTCCGCCCATCCCACCGTCAAGATCGTGCTCTGAGCCTCGTGCCACGGACCTGAGAGCGCCGGCTCACGGCCCGGCGGGCTCTCCGCCCATGGCCACCGCCGCCGCGATGAGGGAAAGATGGGTCAGGCCCTGGGGGAAATTTCCCAGCATCTCCCCGGTCTCCACGTCGTACTCCTCCGCAAAGAGGCCCAGCTCGTTGCCCGTGGACGCGGCGCGCTGGAACACCGCGTGGGCCTGGTCCATGCGTCCCTGGCCGGCCAGACATTCAGCCAGCCAGAAGGAGCAGGCGAGGAACACCCCTTCACCGCCCGCCAGGCCGTCCCCGTCGGACGCGTAGCGGCGCAGCAGCCCAACTTCCGAGAGCGCTTCCACGATGGCGTCGGTAGTCCGGATCATGCCCGGATCCTCGCAGTCCACCAGACCGGTGCTGGGCAGCAGCAGCAGGGACGCGTCCATCACGGCGTGGCCGAAGGCCTGGACGTAAACGCCGCGCCGAGTGTCGTAGCCCCGCTCGTCGATGGCCCGGCGCACCGCATCGCGCGCCTTGCGCCATTGATTTACCGGGCCGTCGCGCCCGGTCGCATCCGCCAGCCGGATGCCCCGATCCAGGGCCGACCAGCACATGGCCTTGGACAACACGAAATGCCGCGGCCGGCCCCGGAACTCCCAGATGCCCCGGTCGGCGCGGCGCCACATGCGGGCGGCCGCGTTCACCAGTTCCACCAGGAAGGTCCAGTAATCGTCGTCCGGCGCGTGGCCGCGCTGCTGCCAGCCCCAGGCCAGGTTCAGCAGTTCACCGTAGACGTCCAGCTGGACCTGGGTCTCGGCCGCGTTGCCGATGCGCACTGGCGCCGAGCCCCGGTAGCCTTCCAGCTCCGCGATGCGGGTCTCGTGCAGGCGCCTCTCCCCGCCGATGCCGAACAGGATCTGGACCTCTTCCGCGCTGCCGGCCGCGCTGCGCTCCACGAAGCGGCGAAAACCGTCCGCCACCCGGACGTGGCCCAGGGTTGCCAGCGAGCGCACGGTGAAGGCCGAATCCCGCACCCAGGAATAACCGTAGTCCCAGTAGCGCAGCCCCCCCAGGGACTCGGGCAGGGAGGTGGTGGGCGCGGCGACGATGGCGCCCGTGGGCGCGTGGGTCAAACCCTTGAGCACCATGGCCGAACGCCTGACCAGATGCTCGTAAGGGCTCTCCAGTCTCGTGTCGGCGGACCATTCACGCCACCACTCCACGGTCTCCTCCAAGCGCCGGTCCAGCTCCCCGTTTTCTGGGGCCTGCGCGCCGCCTTCGTCCAGGTCTTCCGGCCGGGCGAAGATCAGGGAAAGGCGCGCACGCTGTCCGGGGCCCACTCTGCAATGGCCGGCGAGGTGATGGCGGTGCTTCATGGCCAGGGAGAAATCCCCGGAAATGAGCAGACCGTCGCTACCGCCGATGGCCGCATATTGGCCGTCCCGGACCTGCCGAATCCAGGCCCGGATCGCCCCGTAATCGAACACCGGCGCCAGGTCCAGTCCCAGGTCCACCGACCCTTCCAGGCCCTCCACGATGCGCAGCAACTGACGGCGGGGCTGGCGCCGCCCGCCCCGGCGCATGGTGAAACAGTCCAGCAGCCGCGCCCGGCCCCCTTCGGTGCGGAAGGTGGTCTCCAGCACCATGGTGTCCGGCAGGTAGCGGCGCGAGGTGGTGTAGTCCGGGATCGGCGCGATCCGGCAATAGCCACCCCGATCCCAGTCCAGCAGGCGGGCGAAGCAGCTGCGGGAATCGAACCTGGGCATGCAGCACCAGTCGATGGAACCCCAGCGCGACACCAGGGCCGCCGAATGGCAATCGGCGATGAAACCGTAGTCCGCAATGGGGAGATAGCGAGGGTGATCGGTGACCATGTCTGCCGTTCTGCGCACGATTCTTCCTGCAGGGTTAGACTGGATCTTTCCCCGATGAGCGGGACGATGCATGGATGGAAGGCCACGCGTTCCGAGGCAGGTCCAACCGCCCAGGACCGTAGTCTGCCCACATGCCCTTCCGTACCGGCCCTGGGACAGGCTCAGTGTAGGATACACCCCCGGTGCATCGAGGCACGAAGGGGGCGCGCCGGCTCACGGGTCACGCTGTTCAGGATCATGCCTCCCGTTGTCCCAGCGCATGTTCGATGCGACGGTCGGGCACGAGCCAGAGCAGCGCCACCGAAACATAGATCGCCTGGGCGACCCACTGGGTCCGGAAGGTCGTGCCGATGGCGACCATGTAGAGCAGGGGGGAGAGCTTGCCCTTCCAGTCGCGCCCCACAGCGCGCTTGAGCACCGAATCGGGGCCCTGGGCGGCAATGATGCTTTGCTGCAGCAGCCAATAGGCGATGGCCGCCATCAGCAACACCACCCCGTAGAGCGCCGAAGGCACTCGCGCGAAATGGTTCTCCCCCATCCAGGCCGTGGCGAAGGGGAACAGGGACAGCCAGAACAGCAGATGGAGGTTGGCCCACAGCATGCGGCCGCTGACCCGGCTGCTGGCATGCAGCATGTGGTGGTGGTTGTTCCAGTAGATGCCCACGTACAGAAAGCTAAGCACATAGCTGAGAAAGCCCGGCAGCAGCGGATACAGCGCGTCCAGGCTGTCGCCGTGGGGCACCTTCAGCTCCAGCACCATGATGGTGATGATGATGGCGATCACCCCGTCGCTGAAGGCCTCCAGCCTGTTCTTTCCCATCAATTCCTCGGCAAATTCAAAGCGAGTTCCAGTTCTGCCGAATGCCCTCGTTCAATCGGCCTGCGCCCGTACCTGCTCGACCTGCATGGTTTTCACCTCACCGTCCTGGTCGGTAACGCGGATTTTCAGTGGGATACCATTCTCGTCGTCCAGCCATACGTCCAGCGTCCCCTCACCCGCCCTGCTGCCCTGGAGGTGTTGCACCCTATGGTCGCCGTCGGCGAGATGCAGGGTTTCCACGCCCAGATGCCTGAAGGAATAACGTTTCAGCTTGCGCCCGTCGGTAACGGGAAGCTCGAAGGCGGCCCCTTCCGGGCGTACAGTCAGCGCCAGCTGGAAGGCAAAGCTCAACAGGTCCTGAGTGCCCTCTGGCAGTTTCTCGCCTCCCTTTTTGTCTAGGATCAGCAGGTGATTGGTCCAGTCCAGACGTGCCGAATCCCGATGGTGCCCCCGTTGTAGCCAGTATTCCTCGGGTTTGAGCCCGGACGCGTCGATGTGCCCCTCACTGACCTGGACGATCCGCCCGCGCACGAATAGAGACACCAGCCCCGTCGCCTCGATGACGTTGACCAGGGAGTAGCGCCCATCCCTGGCGACCCAGGTATAGGTGGCGCGGCCAGCCTTGAAGCCCTTGTCGCCCATGATCACTGCGTAGCGTATCTCCAGCCGTGACGGCAGCTTGCGCACCATGGGCCGCTCCGGAGGCCTTGGGGGAGGTTGCTCGGGCCGGGGTGGTGGAGTTGGGGGCTCGGGATTGGGCGCGGGCGGCGGCGGTGCTGGTTCGGCGAGGGCTATGGGCGTTGCAGCGGTTTTGGCCTTGGCAGGAGGTTGCTCGGGCTGTGGCGGGGGAGCCGAAGGTTCATCCGTCCTCGGCGCGGGTGGGGTTGACGGGCTGGGGGGTGGGGCTGGTCTGGGCCGACGCGGAGCTGGCTTGGGCGCAGGCCGCTTCGGTGGTTTAGGAACGGGAAGGGGCTCAAGCCGGGCCTGGATGGGGAGAGCGACCTGCTCCGGGGCAAATCTCCACAAATGTGCGGCCGAACTGATCAACAGCAGGTGGGCGATCAAGGAAAGGGCCAGCGCCGCAATGAGGGGACGTTGCATGGCATGGCGGCCGTCGGCTTGATCAGGGGTCCGGCGCCGGGGAGATCAGGCTACCCGGTTCCCCTGGAGCGGCAGCTACCGAAACCCTGCCGGCAGGGTCCAGGGAGAGCCGTCCCTGGGCGAACCAGTGGACGGCCTGGGGATAGATGCGGTGCTCCTGGACCAATACCCGGGCGGCGAGGGTCTCGGGCGTGTCACCGGGCAGCACCGGCACGGCGGCCTGGATGATGATGGGGCCGGAATCCACCTCAGGCGTGACGAAATGCACGGTACAGCCGTGCAGCTTGACGCCCGCCGCCAGGGCGCGCTCATGGGTGTGCAGGCCGGGAAAGGCGGGCAGCAGGGCGGGATGGATGTTGACCATGCGCCCGGCATAGCGTTGGACGAAGGCATCGCTCAGGACGCGCATGAAGCCCGCCAGGATGACCAGCTCCGGCGCATGGCGGTCCACCTCCGCGGACAGGGCGCGGTCGTACGCCTCCCGGTCCCCATGATGGTCGCGGGGGTCCACCACGGCCGTGGCCACGCCCAGGCCCCGGGCGACCTCCAGCCCCCGGGCCTCCGGACGGTTGCTGATGACGGCCGGGAATTCCATCGGCAGCCCGGCCCTGAGCAGGGCCTCCATGTTGCTGCCGCGGCCGGAGATGAGGATGACGGCGCGCATCAGCGAATGAGGGTTTGAGGCCTGCCGGCCTCCCGCTCGGCGATGGCGCCCAGGCGATATACCGTCTCCCCGCGTTGGGTCAGAAACTCCGTAGCATCATCGGCCAGTCCGGGCGACACCACCAACACCATGCCGATGCCGCAGTTGAAGGTGCGGTGCATCTCGGCCTCGTCCACGCCGCCCGTTGCCATGAACCACCGGAACACGGGGGGCCAGGTCCAGGCGTCGCGGTCCAGCACGGCCGTCAGGCCCTCCGGCAGGATGCGGGGGATGTTCCCGGTCAGCCCGCCTCCGGTAATGTGGGCCAGGCCCTTGACCTCCATCGCCTGCATGAGGGCCAGGAGGGGTTTGACATAGATGCGGGTGGGCGCCAGCAGGGTCTCGCCCAGGCTGCGGCCGTGAAACTCGGCACCCAGGTCCGCGCCGCTCACCTCCACGATCTTGCGGATGAGCGAATAGCCGTTGGAATGGGGACCGCTGGAGGACAGCCCCAGGACCACGTCGC
>JBJKSP010000107.1:0-2749 GCA_046703865.1 Thiobacillaceae bacterium | reverse complement strand
GACATCGTGGTGTGCCGCGCCGGGGCTCTGACCGTTGCCGAACTGGCGGCCGCCGGTGTCGGCGCGGTACTCGTGCCTTACCCCCATGCGGTGGACGATCACCAGACGCGCAACGCCGCTTTTCTGGTGGAGGCGGGTGCCGCGATCCTGGTGCCCCAAACGGAATTGACGCCGACCGCCCTCGGTCAACTGCTGGAACAGTTCGCCCCGGCCGGGCAGCGCCAGCGCCTCATGGACATGGCCTGCTCGGCGAGAAGACTGGCGCGGCCCGACGCCGCTCAACGCATTGCGACAATGTGTCTGGAGGCCGCCCGTGCCTAGTCATAAGGTTCAGGCATTGGGCGCGTCGCCGGACAGCGAGGTAAAACTCATGCCCGACACCCGCGGCACTCAAGGTTACTGGGGCCACCCCGGTCGGCGTATCGAACGCATCCACTTCATTGGTATAGGCGGCGCCGGCATGGGCGGCATCGCAGAGGTGCTGGTCAACCTGGGATACAAGGTCAGCGGATCCGACCTCCAGGAAAACGCCATGACCCGGCGTCTCGCACAACTGGGCGTGCCCATCGCCATAGGCCATGACATGCGTAACGTGGAGGGCTGTGACGTGGTAGTGCGATCCACCGCCGTGGATCTCAACAACCCCGAGTTGATCGCCGCCAAACGCGCGCGTATCCCGGTAGTGCCGCGGGCCGAGATGCTCGCCGAGCTGATGCGCTTCAGACACGGCATCGCCGTGGCGGGTACCCACGGCAAGACCACAACCACCAGTCTGGTGGCCAGCATACTCGCCGAGGCGGGGCTGGACCCCACCTTCGTCATCGGCGGCCAGCTCAACAGCGCTGGCACCAATGCGCGTCTGGGTACGGGCCATTACCTGGTGGCCGAGGCCGACGAGAGCGACGCCTCGTTCCTGCACCTGCAGCCCATGATGGCGGTGGTCACGAACATCGACGCCGACCACATGGCTACCTATGGCGGCGACTTCAATCGCCTGCGTCAGACTTTCGTGGAGTTTCTCCATCACCTGCCGTTCTACGGTCTGGCGGTGCTGTGCATCGACGATCCGGTGGTGCGAGAGATCCTGCCGCTGATCGCCAAGCCGGTGCTAACCTACGGACTGGACGAACAGGCCGACGTGCGCGCCGTGGATATCGTGCAGCAAGCGGCGCTGACGCGCTTCAAGGTCATCCGGCGGGGTATCGAAAAGCCGCTTGAGGTCAGCCTCAATCTTGCCGGTCATCACAACGTGCTCAATGCCCTGGCCGCCATCGCCGTGGCCCACGACATCGGCCTGTCCGATGCCGCGGTACAGACGGCCCTGTCAAGATTCAGCGGCATTGCCCGGCGCTTCCAGCTCTATGGGGAGATTTCCTCCCGTGCCGGCACCGTCCTGATGATCGACGACTACGGGCATCAACTGCGGGAAAACAGCGCCACCGTGGAGGCGGTGCGCCAGGGCTGGCCGGGGCGGCGGTTGGTGACGGTATTCCAGCCTCACCGCTATAGCCGCACCCGTGATCTGTTCAGCGACTTCGTCACCGTACTGTCCACGGTGGACGAGTTATTGCTGTTGAACGTCTACCCGGCTGGAGAGCCGCCCATTGCCGGTGCCGACACGCACTCACTGGCCAATGCCATCCGTTCCTGGGGCAGACTTATCCCGACGCACGTGGATGACGCCAAGCACCTCCCCGGGTTGTTGGCGGAGATCCTGCGCGAGGGCGATATCCTGCTGTCACTGGGGGCGGGGGACATCGGTTATATCGCCGCCCGGCTACCTGCGCAGTTGGCCGCTGGGCGTGATGAGGCCGGTGGACATGATTGATATGAAGCCAACGCTCACAAGCGGTCCCGCGGTCCCGCGGCTGCGCGGCGAGCTGCGTACGGATGAACCCATGGCCCGGCATACCTCCTGGCGGGTGGGTGGACCGGGGCGGCGGTTTTACATTCCCACCGACATTGACGATCTGCGGGTATTTTTGGCTGGCGTGCCGGAAGGGGAACCGCTGTTGTGGTTCGGGTTGGGCAGCAATCTTCTGGTCCGGGATGGTGGGTTCAGGGGCACGGTCATTCATACCGGTGACCTCGGCGGACTGGCACTGTGCGAAGACGGCACCGTGCGCGCCGAGGCTGGGGTGACCTGTCCCAAGGCGGCGCGCTTTTGCGCGCGACACGACCTGTGCGGCGCCGAATTCCTGGCCGGCATCCCCGGCACTATGGGCGGCGCACTGGCCATGAATGCCGGGGCCTTCGGCGGCGAGACCTGGGATCTGGTGTCGGCGGTGGAGACCGTGGATCGTCATGGCGGGCGGCATACCCGCCGCCCCGGAGATTACCGTGTCGCTTACCGAGAGGTGGTCGGCCCCGCGGACGAGTGGTTCGTCGCCGCGTATCTGCGCCTGACCCCCGGCGACGGTCATGCGAGCCAGGCGCGTATCAAGACATTCCTGACCCGGCGTGCCGAATCCCAGCCGATCCAGCAGCACAGCTGTGGTTCGGTGTTCCGCAACCCGCCGGGAGATCACGCCGGTCGCTTGATCGAGGCGTGCGGCCTGAAGGATGCGCGTGTGGGCGGCGCCCGTGTGTCCGCCAAACACGCCAATTTCATCGTCAATTCCGGCACGGCCACGGCAGCGGATATCGAACAGTTGATCCAGCGGGTGATGGACGCCGTCGAACGGACCCACGGCGTGCGCTTGATACCCGAGGTGAGGATCGTGGGGGATGCCCATGAGTGAAACACACG
>JBJKSP010000106.1:0-2731 GCA_046703865.1 Thiobacillaceae bacterium | reverse complement strand
TCCCGGGCCTGCCAGATCAGGAGGCCCGCCAGGGCGGCCAGCGCCGCGCCATAGGCCAGCAAGGTCACGCCGCCGGGGGCGCCGGTCTCTCTTCGGATCACGCGCAGGGCAGGCACCTTCTGCAGTTGCAACAGCAGGGGGACGGCGAAGCCCAGCAGCATGAGGTAGCCCGTGGCCAGGCCCTGCAGGGCGGGCAGGGGGGAGGGCAGGGGCAGGCGTCCGTGGACGACGCCGGCGACCAGGCCGCCGATGATGCCCTGGGCCAGGTATCCCAGCGCACAGCCCGCCAATCCGCCCAAGGTGCCCAGGAGCAGAAACTGCGCGCCGAAGAGCCGGCCCAGCCGCGCCTGGGTGGCGCCCAGACAGCGCATTACGGCATAGCCGTCGAGATGGCGTTCCACATAGCGTCCGGTGGCCAGGTGCAGGGCGACGGCGGCGAGGACGACGGACAGCAGGGCGGCCAGGCCCAGGAAGCGCTGGGCCCGGTCCAGGGCGGCGCGGACCCGGGGCCGGGCGTGCTCCAGGTCCTCCAGGCGCTGGCCTCGGGCGAGCCGGGGTTGCAACCAGGCCCGATAGGCCCGGATGGCCGGCGTGTCTCCGGCGAGGTGCAATCGGTAGGTGATGCGGCTGCCGGGCTGGACCAGGCCGGTGGCGGGCAGATCGTCCAGGTTCATCATGACCCTGGGGGCGATGTCGAAGAAGCTGAGTCCCCGGTCGCTCTCCCGGGTCAACACGGCATCGACCTTCAGGCGGGCGTCCCCCAGCGCGATGGTCTGGCCCGGATGGACGCCGGTCAGGTCGACGAAACGGGGATCGACCCAGACGCTGCCCCGGGGCGGCCCGTGCCTGACGGTCTCTTGCGCCTGTCCCGCATCACGGGCGATGGCGAGGCTGCCCAGGAGGGCATAGGTCGGCCCCACCGCCTTCACGGCGGAGAGCTGGGCGGCGGTCCCGGTGCGGGCCATGCTGATGAAGTCCAGGCCCTCCGCCGTGCCCAGGCCGAGCGCCCGGGCTTCCCGGCTGAATGACTGGGGCAGCGGCTGGTCGCTCACGATCAGCAGGTCGCCGCCCAGGAGTTCGTGGGCGTCCCGATCCAGGGCCTGGCGCACCCGGTCGGCGAAGAAGCCCACGCTGGTGACGCTGGTCACCGCCAACACCAGGGCCAGGAGCAGGACGTTGAGCTCGCCGGCCCGCCAGTCCCGCACCAGGAAGCGCCAGGCGAGCCTCATGACGGGGCGAGGACCCGGTCTTCCACCATACGGCCGGCGGCGAGCCGCAGCCTGTGCGTGCAGTGGCGGGCAAGCTGCTCGTCGTGGGTGACCAGGATCAGGGTAGTACCCCGTTCGGCGTTGAGTTCCAGCAGGAGCTCGATGACGCCTGCGCCGGTGGCCGCATCCAGGTTGCCGGTAGGCTCGTCCGCCAGGAGCAGGCGGGGCTGCACCACAAAGGCCCGGGCCAGGGCCACCCGCTGCTGCTCGCCGCCGGAGAGGTGCTTGGGGAGGTGGTGCAGCCGGTCGGCCAGTCCGACCCGCTCCAGCATCTGCCGGGCGCGTGCCTGTACATCGTCCAGCCCGGCCAGTTCCAGGGGCAGGACGACGTTTTCCAGGGCCGTGAAGGTGGGCAGGAGCTGGAAGGATTGGAATACGAAGCCCAGCAGTCGGGCACGCAGTCCGGCGCGTCCGTCCTCGTCCAGGGCGGTCAGGTCGGTTCCGTCCAGCAGCGCCCTGCCGGCGCTGGGCTCATCCAGCCCGGCCAACAGACCCAGCAGGGTGGACTTGCCGGAACCCGAGGCGCCGATCACGGCCACGGCCTCTCCCGGCCAGACGCTGAAGTTGATATCTTCCAGGAAGGCAAGGGTGCCCGCACCGTTGGGTACCACCTTGCCCAAGCCCTGTGCCCGAACCATCGGTACCCGCCCCACTCCATCGTTCATGCGTACACTCCTGGTCTTGCTCCTCCTGCTGGTGGGCGCCTCGGCCCAGGCCGCCGGGTCCGCAACCCTCGTCGTCCTGGGTGACAGCCTGTCCTCGGCCTACGGCATTCCCCAGCGGCAGGGCTGGGTGACGCTGTTGCAGGATCGCCTCCGGGCCGGGAAGTTCCGGTACCGCGTGGTCAACGCCAGCATCAGCGGCGAGACCAGCGCGGGCGGGGAGAGCCGCATCCGGACGCTGCTTGCCCGGGAGCGTCCCCGGGTGCTCATCCTGGCCATGGGCGCCAACGACGGCCTGCGCGGGCTGCCGGTGTCCGAGATGAAGGACAACCTGGGCACCATCATTCGCGCCGCCCGGAAATCGGGGGCCAAGGTCCTGCTGGTGGGCATGCGTCTGCCGCCCAACTACGGTCCCAGTTACACCCGGGAATTCTACGAGGCCTTCGGTCAGCTCGCCCGGAAATACCGGACCGCCTATCTGCCCTTCCTGTTGACGGGCTTCGCCGAACGGCCCGAGTATTTCCAGCCGGACGGCCTGCATCCCATCGCCGCGGCCCAGCCGATGATCCTGGAGACGGTCTGGAAGGTCCTTCATCCGCTTCTGGCGCACCGATGAATCGGCAAAAAAAGCCGCCCGGAGGCGGCCTTGCTTCCTTGGCTTCTTTCAGCCGGACTTCTTCTTGTTCTTGGAGAAATCCAGCTTTTCCTTGATGCGGGCGGACTTGCCGGAGCGCTCGCGCAGGTAGTAGAGCTTGGCCCGGCGTACGTCGCCGCGGCGTTTCACCTCTACGGACGCCACCA
>JBJKSP010000105.1:0-4529 GCA_046703865.1 Thiobacillaceae bacterium | reverse complement strand
GGGGGGGGGCGGGGGGGGGGGCGGGGGGGGGGGGGGGGGGGGGGGGGGGGGGGGGACGGGCGGGTGAGCGTCGTGTGGGCGCCCTCCGCGAGTGGGTGTCGGGGAATGGGGATCTGGGGAAACTGGCCATATTCGTGAGTTTTCCCATCCCCCATCTCCGATCCCTCATCCCCCTGCTTCTGCTTGCCGCCTGCTCCACCACCCCGTCGCCGGATTGGAAGGTCGATGCAGACAGCCTCCTGGAGGCTTACGGCCATGCCCTGTTCGAAGGCAACAGCAGGCTGGCGGATCTGGATTTCCGGAAGGCCCGGGCGGAAATCGCCCGCACCGGCCGGCTGGACCTGGCCGCGTTCGCGGAACTGACCCGCTGCGCCTATCTCTCGGCGGTGCTGGAGTTCGGCGCCTGCGAGGGTTACGACCGGCTCGCTGCCCAGGCCACCCCCGCAGAGCAGGCTTATGCCCGCTTCCTGACGGGTCAATGGACGGGTCTGGACGCCAGGCAATTGCCGCCCCAATACGCGGACCTGGTGAAGGCCAAAGACGACGCCGCCCGGGCCAAGGCCTTGGGCGAGATCAAGGACCCCGTTTCCCGGGCCATCGCCGCGGGCGTGCTGCTACGGGCCGCCCAGGCCAGCCCCGAGGTCATCGCGCTGGCGACCCGGACCGCCTCCGACCAGGGCTGGCGGCACCCACTGCTGGCCTGGCTCCAGGTCGGGATGAAACGCGCGCAGGCGGCGGGCGACCAGTCCGCCCAGGAACTGCTGCGTCGACGCATCGAATTGGTGGAATCCTCCGTACCCGCCAAACCCTAGGCGCCTCCGGCGATTCCCGGTCTGCACCGGGTGCCCGAACCGTGTGCGGCATGCTTTAGAGGTCCCAAACCCGGGCGCTGCCACGGCCGTTTTCCCATGGTCAATTCGCACCAAGTCACGCCTTGAGCGTCCACACAACAGGAATTTACCCATAAAATCCGCCACCGTCCCAGGCGCATGGAGGATGGCATGACACCCTTATCTGACTGGCTCTACGCCCCCTGGCCGTGGTACGTGGCCGGACCCTTGATCGGACTGATGGTGCCGCTCATGCTGTTCATCGGCAACCGCTCCTTCGGCATCTCCAACAACCTGCGCCATCTGTGCGCCATCACCCAACCCTCCCAGGTCGAGGTGGACTTCTTCCGTTACGATTGGAAGGAACATACCTGGAGCCTGGTGTTCGTGGTCGGCACCGCCCTGGGCGGCTTCCTGGCCGGCGTGGTGTTCGCCAATCCAGAACCCGTGAAGCTCAGCGCCGGGGCCCATGACATGCTTCTGCACTGGGGCTTCGCCCTGCCCGCCGGGAGCCTCGTGCCCGAGGAGCTGTTCCATGCCAGCGTGCGCAATTTCACCTTGCTGTTCGCCTGCGGCGTGCTGGTGGGCTTCGGCACCCGTTACGCGGCCGGCTGCACCTCCGGGCATGCCGTCACCGGCCTGTCCACCCTGCAGTTGCCCTCCCTTTACGCGGTCCTGGGCATCTTCGCCGGCGGGCTGGTTTCCTCCTGGTTTCTGGTCCCCTGGATGCTGCGATGAGACGCTACCTGCCCTACCTCTTCGCCGGCGTCCTGTTCGGATTCGTCCTCATCAAGTCGGAGGCCGCGTCCTGGTATCGCATTCAGGAGATGTTCCATTTCCAGAGCTTCCACATGTTCGGCATCCTGTTCTCGGCCATCGCCACCGGCATGGTCAGCATCCAGATCGTCAAGCGCATGGCCCGGAAACGCTCGCTGGACGGCCAGGCCATTCGCATCCCGGAGAAACCGCCGGGACGGGTGAGCTACATCGCCGGGGGCATCGTCTTCGGTCTGGGCTGGGGGCTCATCGGCCTGTGCCCCGGCCCCATGTTCGCCCTGGCAGGCACCGGTTCGCTGGGGGCGATGGTCGTCCTGGCCGGCGCCCTGCACGGCACCTGGCTGTACGGGGCGCTCAAGCAGCACCTGCCCCATTAGGGCATGCCGACACGCCCTAAAGCGAGCGCGCGTACCTGTTGATGGAGCGGACCGTAAGCAGCAGCAGGGGCAGCGTGCCGACCAGGCACAGCAAGGGCACCCAGAACGGGGCCGCCGGATAATGGTTCAGCGCGAGGCCGGCAAAGGCGACGACCACGCCGAAACGGATGAAACGGGCGGCGCCGAACCTGTTGATGGCGTACCAGTTCTGCTCGGAATGGAAGGCGGCCGGCACCCGGATACCGTACCAGCGGTTGGGCCGGATGAGATCGAAATGCAGCGGCAGCGAGGCAAGGGCCGTCACCGAGCCCAGCACCATGAGCACGGTGGCGGGAGAGGCAATCTCTGGGGAGGGCATGGTTCCGGATCAGGCCGTCGGGTTCGAGGTCGCCGCCAGAATGCTACGATCGCCCGGCCGGTGCAACGCCCACTGTGAACGAGGCAATGCACGAACAGGAGGAAGCATGACACCCGGCGATCTCTTTGCGGACATCCCCGCCGACCTGCCCGATGAGCGTTTCGACGAGCTGCTTTCCCGGCCGGGGCTGCGCATCGAGCGCATCGTTTCCCGGGGACAGCGCACGCCTGAGGGCGCCTGGTACGACCAGGATCGTCACGAATGGGTGCTGCTGGTGCAGGGCGAGGCCGTCCTGGCGTTCGAGGGCGAGGCCCGGCCGCTGAGGCTGCTGCCGGGCATGCACGTGGACATCCCCGCCCACGTGAGACACCGGGTGGAATGGACCCCGACGGATCGGGACACCGTCTGGGTGGCGGTGCATTACCGGGCCGACGACGCCTGAACGCCTGGATCGAGGCCCGGACGATACGTCGCCAAAGGCAACGACGGGCGAGGGACTTATAATCGGTTCCTCCCGCGAAAGGCAACAAGAGGACATCATGAAACGGCCCGCACAGGACGCCGCCTGGCAAGCCCTGCAAGACCACCGCAAGACCTGGAAGCACCTGCAGATGCACGAGCTCTTCGCCCGGGACGGGAAACGCTTCCGGCGCTTTTCCCTGGCCCTGGACGACCTCCTGCTGGACTATTCCAAGAACCTGGTCACCCCGCAGACCATGAAGCTGCTGGTCAGATTGGCCAAGGCCTCGGGCGTGGAACTGATGCGCGAGTGCATGTTCGCCGGCGACCGCATCAACCTCACCGAGGACCGCGCCGTGCTGCACACGGCCCTGCGCAACCGCTCCGACCGGCCGGTGCGGGTGGACGGCGAGGACGTGATGCCGGAGGTGCATGCGGTGCTCGCCCGCATGGGCGAGTTCGTGACCAAGGTCCATAGGGGCACCTGGAAGGGATACACGGGCAAGCGCATCACCGATATCGTCAACATCGGCATCGGCGGGTCGGACCTGGGCCCGGCCATGGCCTGCCAGGCCCTGGTTCCCTATGCGGCGAAGGGCATTCAGGCCCACTTCGTCTCCAATGTGGACCCCACCCACCTGGCCGAGACCCTCAAACGCGTCAAGCCCGAGACCACCCTGTTCGTAGTGGCCTCCAAGACCTTCACCACCCAGGAGACCCTGGCCAATGCCCAGGCCGCCCGCGCCTGGTTCCTCAAGGCGGCGAAGAAGAAGGCGGCGGTGGCCAAGCACTTCGTGGCGGTCTCCACCAATGAACAGGCGGTACGCGCCTTCGGCATCGATCCGGACCATATGTTCGGGTTCTGGGACTGGGTGGGAGGGCGCTACTCCCTGTGGTCGGCCATCGGGCTGCCCATCGCGCTCTATATCGGCATGGCGAACTTCGAGGCCCTGCTCCAGGGCGGCCACGATATGGACGAGCACTTCCGCGCCGCGCCCCTGGACCGCAACATGCCCGTGATCCTGGGCCTGCTGGGGCTCTGGTACAACAACTTCTGGGATGCGCAAAGCTACGCCGTGCTGCCCTACGACCAGTACCTGGCCCGCTTCCCGGCCTATCTCCAGCAACTGGACATGGAGAGCAACGGCAAGGGCGTCACGCGCGAAGGGAAGCCGGCGAAGGTCTCCACCGGCCCGATCCTGTTCGGCGAACCCGGCACCAACGGCCAGCACGCCTTCTACCAGCTGATCCACCAGGGCACCAAGCTCGTCCCCTGCGACTTCCTGGCCGCCGCCGAAAGCCACAACCCGGTGGCCGACCAGCACCAGATCCTGCTCTCCAACTGCTTCGCCCAGACCGAGGCCCTCATGCGCGGCAAGACCCGGGACGAGGCCCGGGCGGAGCTCGAGGCCGCCGGCCTGTCCCAGGACGAGATCAAGGTACTCCTGCCCCACAAGGTCTTTCCAGGCAACCGGCCCACCAACACCATCCTGTACCGGCGCCTGGACCCCCGTACCCTGGGCCGGCTCATCGCCCTGTACGAGCACAAGGTCTTCGTCCAGGGGGTGATCTGGAACATCAACTCCTACGACCAGTGGGGCGTGGAGCTGGGCAAGCAGCTGGCCCGGGCCAACCTCCCGGAACTCAAGGCGAAGGGGCCGGTGAAGGGCCACGACGCCTCCACCAACGGGCTGATCGGCTACGCCAAGTCCTTGCGGGGATGAAGGT
>JBJKSP010000104.1:0-2885 GCA_046703865.1 Thiobacillaceae bacterium | reverse complement strand
GTGTTGTACCGGCTGCAATGATAGCTGTCGTAGAGGTCCCGGCCGTCGGGCAGGGCATGCATCGCGCCGTGGGCGAAGGGATGGGCCTTGGGCCTGAGGCCCAGTGCCCGCAGCACGGCACCGTGGGCGATGAGGCCCAGGGCCAGGATGGCAGCGCCGGCGGGCAGCGCCGCCAGTTCGTCCTTCAGATAGGCGTTGCAGCGGACGATCTCGGCCGTTTCGGGCTTGTTCTCCGGCGGGCAGCACTTGACCGCGTTGGTGATGCGGCAGCCGCTCAGCGTCAGGCCGTCGTCGGTCGCGACGGAGACCGGCCGGTCGGCGTAGCCGTATTCGTGCAGGGTCTCGTACAGCAGCACTCCGGCGTAGTCTCCGGTGAAGGGCCGGCCCGTGCGGTTGGCCCCGTGGAGGCCGGGGGCCAGGCCCACGATGAGCAGTCGGGGCGAGGCGTCGCCGAAGGGGGGGACGGGGCGGCACCAGTAGCCGGGATGCCTTTCCCGGGCCTGATCCAGGAAGCCGGCCAGGCGGGGGCAGGCACGGCAATCGGGATCGAAGAGCGGGGATGGGGAATGGGGGATGGGGGATGGGAATTGCGTTCCGGTGAGATTCATCCCATTACCCATCCCTCATCACCCATCAATGCAGGTGCATGGGTGCGCCATCGCCTTCCTGCTCGGGCATCTCGGCGTGCACGGCATCGCCGTCCGCGTTGGGATAGAGGGGGGCGCCGCAGTCCTCGCAATATTCCAGGGCGAAGCGCTGGTCCAGTATCTGGACCTGGCCCACGCCCGCAGCCTTGAGGGCCTGTTCGATCTCGCCGGCGCTGTCCGCCGTCTCATCCTCGGCGCCCAGCATGGGCCAGACCACGCCGTGCAGGACCTGGTTGTCGTCCCGGGAGAAGCCGATGCGCCATTCTTCCAGGCGGCGGTCGTAGAAGGGGGCCGCCACAGCCGTCAGCTCGGCCGCGGGCACGCCCAGCATGGCGTGGAGATAGGCCGCGGCGGCGCGCAGGGACCAGGGGCGGCCGTCCCGATCGGCCCGGCGCCAGGCGGCGTAGTAGGCGTCGGGCAGGACCAGTTCCAGGCCGCAACCGGGCATCACGGACTGGAGGTGCGGCCCGCCCTGCTCCTGCCACTGGGCCAGGGCGGCATGGCGGCTGCCGTCGCCCTCGTTCCACCGGAACACGGGCCGGCCCGGCACCACCGCCACCGCCCCCATGACGTAGCGCACGTCGGAGATGTACTGGCCCGATTCCGGGATGCCGTCGGCATCCAGTTCCAGGTCCCCGTCCGCCAGCGCGGCCTCCCAGAGCGTCTCCGCGAAGCGGCGGGTCTCGGCGTAGCCCCGGGGGAGCTGGTCCGGGCTGAACAGGTAGTCGGCCAGGGCCAGCCGCACGTCGGCCGCCAGCACATGGGCGGCCAGGTGCACCCGCAGGCCGGCCAGGACCGTGTCGGGCAGGCTGCGGGCGGGGATGACGTAGTGCGACCATGCCAGCACCGGCAGGGCGATGAGCAGCACCGAGCGGACGCCGTCCGGTGTCTCCATCCTCTTGCCCTCGGTGGCGGACTCCAGGATGTCCGCCAGCTCGTCGTAGGCGCGGGCGTTGGTCTCGTAGAGCCGGTCCATGGCCTGGTTGAGGGCGTCCTCCTGGCCGGCGGCCAGCAGCCTCTCCACGAGCTGGCCGATCTCGGCCTCCCAATAGGCGTCCTCGATGCGGCTGCCGGATTCCGCCAGGCCCTGGGCCAGCCAGACCAGGCGTTCGGAGTCCCGGCTGATGCGGTGCTGGGGATGCTGTCGGCGTCTTTTCATCCCAGATTCCTCGGTTGGGCACGCCCGATGGCGTGTTCGGGCGGGGGGCTGGCGCGAAGCGACGACGCGGCATGGCCACCCCCTGCAAGAAGGAGCGACAAAGGCAGACGCCCACCCGGACGTGCCAGCGGGTGTGGAGCTGTGCCACCCAACCGGGAAACCGATCGAAGGCACCGACATCCGCATTCATGGGGTATTGCGAACAAGGCCAGGCGGTCAACTGGGGAATCTGGGATCACGGTGCGCGGGGATGGAAACGGATGATGTCGCTGCCCTGATTATCCACCGTCTCCGGCTGCAGGGTGGCGTGGCCGATGCCGTGGCGCTGCTGGAGCCGGTAGCGGGCCTCCAGCAAGATGCGCGGCCATTCGTCCAGGGCCGCCATGTCCAGATGGGCGGACAGGGCCACCTGGCCGGAGGCCAGGGTCCACACGTGCAGGTCGTGCACGGAGGACACGCCCCGGATGCCGGCCAGGTCCCGAACCACCTGCTCGGTCCGGATGTGCTCTGGCACGCCTTCCATGAGCACCTGCACCGCCTCGGCGAGGAGCCGCCACGCGGAGACCAGGATGAGCCCCGCCACCATGAGGGACAGCAGGGGGTCGATGGTGGTCCAGCCGGTGAAGAAGATCACCGCCCCCGAGACCAGGGCCGCCACCGAGCCCAGCAAATCCCCCAGAACGTGCAGGAGGGCCGCGCGGGTGTTGAGGGTCTGCTCGCCCCGGTGCAGCACCCAGGCCACGGCGATGTTGACCAGCAGCCCAAGGGCGGCCACGCCCATCACGGCGCCTCCCCGGACCGGCTGGGGGTGGCCCAGCCGGCTCACCGCCTCCATGGCGATCACGATGGTGATGCCCAGCATGATCAGGCCGTTGACCAGGGCGGCCAGGATCTCCAGGCGCACCATGCCGTAGGTGTGGCGCAGGGAGGGCGGACGCCGGGAGAACACCGCGGCCAGCGCGGCCAGGCCCAGGGCGGTGGAGTCGGTGACCATGTGCCCGGCGTCGGAGAGGAGGGTCAGGGAGCCCGACCAGAGGCCCGCCAGGACCTCCACCACGGCGAAGGCCAGCGTGAACGCC
>JBJKSP010000103.1:0-2979 GCA_046703865.1 Thiobacillaceae bacterium | reverse complement strand
CCCCGCGGCTCAGAGCGATAGTATATCTTCTATTTACGGATAAGTTCTAAGTCCATGGCCGCCTCAACAACTCTGTGTCTGTCTCTGACATAGGTGTCCACGTTCGTCTACGTGGACACCATCATTCCGGTTGCACGGTCTCTGTGCCAGACGGGGTTAATGGATCGCTTACGATACTGTGCACTCTCAGTGCAAATGGTTCCGTTGTTCAGGGATGCCGCACCTAGCGAATGCTGATCCACCAACCGTAGTGGCGACAGCCTGATACTTTCCCACCTGACGGGTCACGTCGACCTGGCCCGCAGCGTCGTTTACAGAATTTTTATAAGCGACGCTCACATTTCTTCATCTTCTTGATAACCCGCGGTCTAGGATTGCTGCACGTCGCCGACGCAAGGGGATTCACCATGGACCTCTACTACCTCGTGCTGATCCTGATCCTGTTCGCGGCCACCGCAGGCCTGGCGGTCGGTTGCGTCCGACTGGGGGGCGGCAAATGAACGCCTTCTACCTCATCGGTGGCCTGCTCGCCCTGGGCCTCATGGTCTATCTCGTGATCGCCCTCCTCAAACCGGAGTGGTTCTGATGACGGACAACGGGTGGCTGCAAATCGCCCTGTATCTGGGCATGCTCCTGCTGCTCGCCAAGCCGCTGGGGCTCTACATGGCCCGGGTCTACGAGGGCGACCTGCCGGCCTTCGTGCGCTGGCTTGCACCCGTGGAAACCGTCTTCTACCGGCTGTGCGGCGTAGACTCCCAACAGGAAATGCGCTGGACCCGTTACGCCGCCGCCCTGCTGTGGTTCAGCCTCCTGGGCACCCTGGTGGTCTATGCCTTGCAGCGGCTACAGGGCTGGCTGCCGCTCAATCCGGAGCATTTCGGGGCGGTGAGTCCGGATTCCGCCTTCAACACCGCCCTGAGCTTCATGACCAACACCAACTGGCAGGGCTACGGCGGTGAGACCACCATGAGCTACCTGACCCAGATGCTGGGGCTCACGGTGCAGAACTTCGTCTCCGCCGCTGCCGGCATGGCGGTCGCGGTGGCCCTGATTCGAGGGTTCGCCCGCCATACCGCCGAGACCATCGGCAACTTCTGGGTGGACCTCACCCGCGGGACCTTATACATCCTGCTGCCCTTGTCGGTGGTGCTGGCGCTTGCCCTGGTGAGCCAGGGCGTGGTGCAGACACTCTCGGCCTACAAGACCGTGCCCACGGTGGAGGCTGTCACCTACGACAATCCCAAACTGAACGCCGCCGGCAACCCGGTGATGGACGCTTGGGGCAATCCGGTGACCGAGAAGGCCACCACCCGGGAGCAGTCCCTCGCCCTGGGCCCCGCTGCGTCCCAGGTCGCCATCAAGCAGCTCGGCACCAACGGCGGCGGCTTCTTCAACGCCAATTCGGCCCACCCCTACGCGAACCCCACCCCCCTGAGCAATTTCCTCGAGATGCTGGCCATCCTGCTGATCCCGGCGGCGCTGTGCTACACCTTCGGGCGCATGGTGGGCGACACCCGCCAGGGCTGGGCGATCCTCACGGCCATGACCCTGATGTTCATCGGCTTCCTTGCCGTCGCCGAACTCTCCGAGCAGCAGTGCAACCCGGCCTTTAAGGCCCTGGGCGTGGATCAGGCCGCTTCCGCCACCCAGTCCGGCGGCAACATGGAGGGCAAAGAGACCCGCTTCGGCATCGTGAACTCCGCCCTTTGGGCCACGGCCACCAGCGCCGCCTCCAACGGCTCGGTCAACGCCATGCATGACTCGTTCACGCCCCTGGGGGGCTTGGTGCCCATGGCCCAGATCGAGCTGGGCGAGGTGATCTTCGGCGGTGTGGGATCGGGGCTTTACGGCATGCTCGTTTACGCCGTCATCGCCGTGTTCGTGGCCGGCCTCATGATCGGCCGTACGCCCGAGTACCTGGGCAAGAAGATCGAGGCGTTCGACGTCAAGATGGCGTCCCTGGTCATCCTGATCCCTCCCTTGATCATCCTGCTCGGCACGGCGGTGGCAGTGATGGTCGAGGCCGCCAGGGCGGGGGTGGGCAATCCCGGCGCCCACGGCTTCAGCGAAATCCTGTACGCCTTCTCCTCGGCCGCCGGCAACAACGGCAGCGCCTTCGCCGGGCTCTCCGCCGACACCCCCTTCTACAACGTCGCACTGGGACTGACCATATTCTTCGGGCGCATCTGGCTCATGGTCCCCGTGCTCGCCCTGGCCGGGGCACTTGCAGGCAAGAAGCGCATCCCGGTGGGGGCCGGCACCCTGGCCACCCACACGCCCCTGTTCGTCTGGCTGCTGATCGGTACAGTCCTTCTGGTCGGCGCCATGACCTTCATCCCGGCCCTGGCCCTGGGACCGGTGGTGGAGCAGCTCACCATGACCGGTGCACATTAGGAGCCTGCCGTGACCAAGCACGCCAAGACCTTCTCCCTATTCGAGCCTGACATCATGGTGCCGGCGCTGTGGGATGCGGTCAGGAAGCTCTCGCCCCGGCAGCAGTTCAGGAACCCGGTCATGTTCGTGGTCTGGGTCGGTTCCGTCCTGACCGCCGCGCTCTATTTCCAGGCCCTGGGCGGGCACGGCGAAGCCCCGGCCGGCTTCATCCTGGCGGTGTCGCTGTGGCTGTGGTTCACGGTGCTGTTCGCCAACTTCGCCGAAGCCCTGGCGGAAGGCCGCAGCAAGGCCCAGGCCGCGGCCCTGCGCAGCGCCAAGCGCGACGTGATGGCGAAGAAGCTGGAGGCACCCTGGTACGGGGCCAACTGGGCCAAGGTGACGGGCAGCAGCCTGCGCCGCGGCGACGTGGTGCTGGTGGAGGCCGGGGACGTCGTCCCGGGCGACGGCGAGGTCATCGAGGGCGTGGCCTCGGTCGACGAGTCCGCCATCACGGGCGAATCGGCCCCGGTGATCCGGGAATCGGGCGGCGACTTCTCGGCCGTGACCGGCGGCACGCGGGTGCTTTCCGACTGGCTGGTGGCGCGC
>JBJKSP010000102.1:0-2724 GCA_046703865.1 Thiobacillaceae bacterium | reverse complement strand
GAAGAGGGCGGCCTGCAGCGCGCCCTGGGCCAGGCACTCGCGGCTTTGGGCCCGGTGCGTGAGTTCCAGCCGTTCGGCCGGGCCCGCGAAAAAGACCGTGTGGTCGCCCACGATGTCCCCGCCCCTGACCGCGTGGAAGCCGATGGTGCCGGCCTTGCGCTCCCCCACCTGGCCCTGCCGGCCGTGGGTGGAAACGTCCTTCAAATCCGCCTTCCAGGCCCGGGCCACGGATTCCCCCAGGGTCAGGGCCGACCCCGATGGGGCGTCCTTCTTGAAATGATGGTGGGCCTCCACGATCTCCACGTCGTAGCCCTGCCCCAGCCGGGCCGCGGTCTGCTCCACCAGGGAGAAAAGCAGGTTCATGCCCACGCTCATGTTGGAGGACATGAGGATGGGGATCTTTCGGGAGGCTTCCCGGATGCGCTTCTTGTCCTCTTCGCCGCAGCCCGTGGTGCCGATGACCATCCCCACACCCAATGACTCGGCTTCCTTCAGGTAGGCCAGGGTGGCCTGGGGCTGGGTGAAATCGATGAGCAGCCGCGGAAGGGGCTGGGTCCCGGACAAGGAAGATATCACCGGGAAAGAAGCCTTTTCCACCGAGGGCAGGACCTCGCGCAGGGGCCTTCCCTGGGCCGGGTGGGAGGGGCTTTCCAGGGCCCCCGCGACCTCAAAGCGCGTGTCTTTGGCGGCCAACTCCAGGATCGTATGGCCCATCCGGCCCGTGGCGCCGGAAACGGCGATGCGGACGCTCATCGGCCCGTGCCGGAGCCGGCCGGCGCGCGCCCGGGCAGGAGCCCGTGGCGTTCCAGTTGTTTGCGGATGGCCTCACGGCCCTCGGCGTTGATGGGGACCAAAGGCAGGCGGAACTCCTCGGCGATCCGGCCCTGGAGGGCCAGGGCCGTCTTGATGCCAACCGGGTTGACGTCCGCGGACACGACCGCCTTGACCAGGTCGAAGAACTTCATGAAAAGTTCCCGCGCCTCGTCCACCTTTCCCTCCAGGTAGCTGTGGACCATACGGGAGGTTTCCCCCGGCAGAAGGTGGGATGTAACCGAAATGACGCCCACCCCGCCCACCGACAGCAGGGGGAGGGTGAGCGGGTCGTCGCCCGAAATCAAGTCGAAGTCCGGCCGGCAAAGGCCCTTGATCCGGGCCATCTGGTCCAGGCTGCCGCTGGCCTCCTTGATGCCCACGATATTGCGGTGCCGCGATAGTTCGGCCACGGTCTCGGGCGCCATGTTGACCACCACCCGTCCGGGAATGTTGTAGAGGATCTGCGGGATGTCCACGGAGTCGGCCACGGCAGTGAAATGGGCGATCTGCCCCCTCGGGCCGGGCTTGTTGTAGTAGGGGCAAACCAGGAGCACCGCGTCCGCCCCGACTTCCTTGGCGTGCCGGGTGTAATGGACGGCCTCGGCCGTGGAATTGGAACCCGTTCCCGCGATGACCGGAACCCTCTTGTGGACGGTCTTCACGGTGAAGGCGATGACTTCCCCGTGCTCCTTTTCCGTGAGCGTGGGCGATTCGCCCGTGGTGCCGCAGGGCACCAAGCCGTCGATGCCCCCGGCGATTTGGTTTTCGATGAGGTTTTCCAGCGAGGGATAGTCGACCTGCCCGTTCTTAAAGGGCGTCACCAATGCGGTATAGGCGCCGCGGAACATGGGTCCTCCAGGAACTCTAACGCCTTGCCGGACGGGAAAAACCGCGGTCCAGGGTTGCCGGCGCGGGTCATGGCCGGCGTTGAGTGGAAGTTATCTTAGGAAATTTCCCCGGGCGCCGCAAGCAAAGTTTGCGTTACGCGCTAGTCCAGGACCTTCTCCAGGCGCGCCAGTTCCTCCCAGGTCTGGCGGCGGCGGGCCACCTGGAAGCGGCTTCCCCTCACCACCACCTCGGGCGCCAGCGGGCGGGCGTTGTAGGTGCTGCCCATCACGCTGCCGTAGGCGCCGGCGGAAAAGACGGCCAGCAGGTCCCCGCGCTTGACCGCGGGAAGCCGGCGGTCCCTGGCGAAGAAATCGCCGGACTCGCAGATCGGGCCCACCACGTCGGCCTTCCCTGCCGGCTTCTGGGGCCCTTCGGCCGGGGCGATGCGGTGGAAGGCCTCGTACAGGGCCGGCCGGATCAGTTCGCCCATGCCCGCGTCCACGATGTAGAAGGTCTTGGAGCCGCTTTGCTTCACGTAGGTCACGCGGGTCAGGAGCACTCCCGAGTTTCCCGCGATGAAGCGGCCCGGCTCCAGGATGAGGTCGGCGTTCAGCCTCCGGACGGCCGGAAGCACCCGGGCCGCGTACTGGGAAGCCGGGGGGGGCTTTTCCCCCCGGTAGTCGATGCCGTAACCGCCGCCCAGGTTGACCGTGTGGATGGCGAAACCCTCCAGCCTCAGCCGGGTCACCAAAGACTCGATCACGCGCACGGCCTGGCCCACGGACTGGGTCTGGGTCATCTGGCTGCCGATGTGGGCATGCACCGCGGTCCAGCGCACCGACCGGCATTCCCGCGCGGCCCTCATCACCTTGTCCAGGTCGCCCAGGTGCACGCCGAACTTTGTTTCCTTCTTGCCGGTGGTGATGTAGTGGTGGGTATGGGGGTCCACGTCCGGGTTGAAACGCACGGCCACGGGCGCGATCTTCCGCATTTTTTCCGCCACCTCGTTGATGGCCAGCATCTCGGGGATGGATTCCACGTTGAAGTAGCGGATGCCCTGTTCCAGGCCGTAGGCGATCTCCC
>JBJKSP010000101.1:0-3045 GCA_046703865.1 Thiobacillaceae bacterium | reverse complement strand
GAATGCGGACCATCCCTAGACCGACTCAGGGCTACCGGCTGATGGGTTTGTACCGTATCCGCACGCCTTGGCCCCTTCCTCGCCCAGGCGTTTCCGCTTGTCAGTCTCGTGTTCCTGGTCGTTGCCTGCGAAGAAGGCCCACTGGGAATCGCCTCCGGCGGCCGGGATGTGGGTGGCGTTGCAGTCCTGGCACCAGCGGTCGTGGCCGCTTCCGGCACTGACCTGTTCAAGACCTACGCGGCCACTTCCACGCGGTTTCTGCCATTGGCCTTGGACTGGTACATGGCCTTGTCCACGCGGCCGAACAGGCTTTGCTGCTTTTCACCGGGTTCCATCTGTGCCACCCCCAGGCTGACGGTGACGTGGACGTCTTCCGAGGCCAGGCGGAACACGTGGCCGGCCACCGCCAGGCGCAGTTTCTCCGCGATCGCCTGGGCATGCACCAGGGGGCAGTCCTTGAGGAAGATCATGAATTCCTCGCCGCCCCAGCGCACCATCACGTCGTTGGCCCGGCATACGCCTCGGCTCAACTCGGCCACGCCGCGGATGACCTTGTCGCCTTCCAGATGGCCGAAACGGTCGTTGACCTGCTTGAACAGGTCGATGTCGAACAGGATGGCCGAGAGGGGCTTGCCCGAGCGTTTGGCGTCCGCCGCCAACTGCGGAAACATGAATTTGAACGCCTGGCGGTTGAGCATGCCGGTGAGCGAATCCGTGGTGGCCATGTGCTCCAAGCGGCGCTGGTAGCGATTGACGGTGAACAGGGTGATGACCAGCACCAGCAGGCTGGCCGTGAGGCTGATGGCCAGGTTGAGCAGGAACACGCGCCGCACGGGCCGGATCTGCTCGCTGTTTTCCTGTTCCACCACCAGGTGCCAGCCCAGTTCGGGAATGAAGCGGGAATTCACCAGCACCTCGGCATGGTGTGTCCGGCAGGACAGGCTGATGGGCGAGTTGCCGCCCTTCAGGATGGCGTCGGCGATTGCCTTGATGCCCGGCAGTTCGAGGATGGAACCGCGCAGGTTTGGCAGGGACTTGCCGGTGAGGACGATCTCGCCGTTGGGGGCGACGAAGAAGACCCGGCGGTGGAACTGACGCTGATAGCGGTCCAGGATCTCGCTCACGGTCTCCAGGGTCAGGCCCACCCCCGTGGCGCCCAGGAACTTGCCCGCGTAGTCGAACACCCGGTAGTTGATGAACACGGTCAGGGTGTCGCGGTTGGCCATGTCGTAGTCCACGTTGATCTCGTAGGGCTTTTTCATGGCGCGGACGTGGAAATACCATTTGTCGGCCGCCACCCCCGGGCGCACGGTTTTCAGGATGCCGCCGGCGTAGTAGTACTTCCTGGAACGTTCGGACACCAGGAAGCTGCTGATGGTGCCGTACTTGTCTTTCACCTCCTTCAGGTAGCGCTTGATCTGGCCGACATTCCGCTCGCCGCCCAGGATCCAGTCCCGCAGGAAGGTGTCATGGGCCATGAGGGAGGAGATGAACACCGGCCGCAGCAGGTCCCTCTGGATTTCCGAGTAGATGTTGTCGCCGGTCAGCGGCAGGGCGTCATGGGCGATGGCATTGCGGATGGCGTGTCTGGAGACCACGTAGGCGCCGATGCTGGTGGAGAGGAAACCCGTCACCAGGATGAAGCTCAGCCAGGCCAGCAGTCGGTATTTTTCTGATTGGATGCGCATGCGTGTTCCTGTCTGCCAGGCCTTCCCTCGAAGTGATGCGGGCCGTCAACGGCTGATGGGCTTGTACCGTATCCGCTTGGGCTTGGCCCCTTCCTCGCCCAGGCGTTTGCGCTTGTCCGCCTCGTATTCCTGGTAGTTGCCGGCGAAGAAGGTCCATTGGGAGTCGCCTTCGGCGGCCAGGATGTGGGTGGCGATGCGGTCCAGGAACCAGCGGTCGTGGCTGATCACCAGCACGCAGCCGGCGAATTCCAGCAAGGCGTCTTCCAGGGCGCGCAGGGTCTCCACATCTAGATCGTTTGACGGCTCGTCCAGGAGCAGGACGTTGCCGCCCTGGATCAGCGTCTTGGCCAGGTGCAGCCGGCCGCGCTCGCCGCCGGAGAGCTTGCCCACGATCTTGCCCTGGTCGGCGCCCTTGAAGTTGAAGCGGCCGATGTAGGCCCGGCTGGGCATCTCGAAGCGGCCCACGGTGAGGATGTCGGCGCCGTCCGAGATCGCGTCGAAGACGGTCTTGTCGTCGGGCAGGCCTTCTCGGCTCTGGTCCACGGAGGCGATCTTCACCGTGGGGCCGATGTCGATCTCGCCCCCGTCGGGCCGCTCCCGGCCCTGGAGCATTCGGAACAGGGTGGACTTGCCGGCGCCGTTGGGGCCGATGATGCCCACGATGGCGCCGGGCGTGATCTGGAAGCTCAGGTCGTCGATCAGGAGCCGGTCGCCGTAGCCCTTGGTCACGCCCCTGAACTCGATGACCTTGTCGCCCAGGCGCTCGCCCGGCGGGATGAAGATCTCCTGGGTCTCGTTGCGCCGCTGGTATTCGACCGTGTTCATCTCCTCGAAGCGGGCCAGGCGGGCCTTGGACTTGGCCTGGCGGGCCTTGGGGTTGGCGCGCACCCATTCCAGCTCCTGCTTCATGGCCTTCATGTGGGCGTCGATCTGTTTCTGCTCCTGTTCCAGGCGCGCCTCCTACTGCTCCAGCCAGGAGGAGTAGTTGCCCTTCCAGGGAATGCCGTGGCCCCGGTCCAGCTCCAGGATCCATTCGGCGGCGTTGTCCAGGAAGTAGCGGTCGTGGGTGACGGCCACCACGGTGCCGGGGAAGCGGGTGAGGAACTGCTCCAGCCACTCCACGGATTCGGCGTCCAGGTGGTTGGTGGGCTCGTCCAGCAGCAGCATGTCGGGCTTGGACAGCAGCAGCCGGCACAGGGCCACCCGGCGCTTCTCGCCGCCGGAGAGTACGCCGCACTGCATATCCGCCGGTGGGCAGCGCAGCGCATCCATGGCCATCTCCAGGCGGGAGTCCAGGTTCCAGGCATCAACGGCATCGAGTTTGTCCTGGACAACGGCCTGACGGTCGATCAGCGCC
>JBJKSP010000100.1:0-2800 GCA_046703865.1 Thiobacillaceae bacterium | reverse complement strand
GGACTATATCGCGCGCTTTCATGCCCTGTCCATGCACGATGTGGACAAGGTGGGCGGCAAGAACGCCTCCCTCGGAGAGATGATCCGCAACCTGACCGGCAAGGGGGTCCGGGTACCTGGCGGCTTCTCCACCACCGCCGACGCCTTCCGTGAATTCCTGGCCTCAGACGGATTGGCCGGGCGCATCGCCCACAGGCTTCAAGACTTGGATATCAACGACGTTTCCGCTTTGGCCGCGGCTGGCCGGGAGATCCGCGGCTGGATGCTGGAGGCACCCTTCCCGGCCGTCCTGGATGCGGCCATCCGCCACGAACACCGGCTCATGTGCGCCGAGGCCGGGGAGGACCTGTTGTTTGCCGTGCGTTCCTCCGCCACCGCCGAGGACCTGCCCGACGCCTCCTTCGCCGGCCAGCAGGAGACCTTCCTCAACATCCAGGGGGCGGACAACCTGATCGATGCGGTCAAGCGCTGCTTCGCCTCCCTTTACAACGATCGGGCCATCGCCTATCGGGTCCACCACGGCTTCGAGCACTCGGCGGTGGCCCTGTCGGCCGGCATCCAGCGCATGGTGCGTTCGGACAAGGGTGCGGCCGGGGTCATGTTCACCCTGGACACCGAATCCGGCTTCCGGGACGTGGTGTTCATCAACGCCTCCTACGGCCTGGGTGAGACGGTGGTGCAGGGCTCGGTCAACCCGGACGAGTATTACGTGCACAAGCCCAACCTGGTGGCCGGCAAGCGCCCGGTCATCCGCAAGAAGCTGGGTGAGAAGGCCATCCGCATGGTGTTCGCCGGGGAGTCGGCGGCCGAACGCTCCACCATGGTGGAGGACGTGCCGCCGGCGTTGCGCCACCAGTTCGCCCTGACCGATGACGAAGTGCTGGAGCTCGCCCGCTACGGTGTGGCCATCGAGGAGCACTACGGACGGCCCATGGACATCGAATGGGGCCGGGATGGCCTGGACGGGATGCTGTACATCCTCCAGGCCCGGCCGGAGACGGTGAAGTCCCGCAGCGGTCAGGTCCAGGTCCGCTATCGGCTGCTGGAGAAGGGGCCGGTGGTCGCCCGCGGCCGTGCCATCGGCAGCAGGATCGGCCAGGGCCGGGCACGCGTCGTCAGGCGCCTGGACCAGATGCAGGAGGTCCAGCCGGGGGATGTGCTCGTCGCAGAGATGACCGACCCGGACTGGGAGCCGGTCATGAAGCGGGCCGCCGCCATCGTGACCGACCGGGGCGGGCGGACCTGTCACGCCGCCATCGTGGCCCGGGAACTGGGCGTTCCGGCCGTGGTGGGGGCGGGGGATGCCACCCATACTGTGCCCGAGGGGGCGGAAGTGACCGTCTCCTGCGCCGAGGGCGAGGACGGTTACGTCTACCAGGGCCTGCTCAGGTTCGAGAGATCCGAAGTGGTCATGCAGGCCATGCCCGAGATACCGGTGAAGATCATGATGAACGTGGGCAACCCGGAACAGGCCTTCCATTTCGCCATGCTGCCCAATGAGGGCGTCGGCCTGGCGCGTCTGGAGTTCATCATCAACAACGCCATCGGCATCCACCCCAATGCGGCCCTGGCCTATCCCAAGCTGCCCGAGGAGGTGAAGCAGGCCGTCGAGGCCAGGACGGCGGGCTACAGCGACCCGGTGAACTTCTACGTGGAAAAGCTGGCCGAAGGCATCGGCACCATCGCCGCCGCCTTCTGGCCCAAGCGGGTCATCGTGCGGACTTCGGACTTCAAGACTAACGAATACGCCAACCTGGTGGGCGGACCGCTCTATGAGCCCCACGAGGAGAACCCCATGCTCGGGTTCCGAGGCGCGGGGCGCTACGCCCATCCCATGTTCCGCCATGCCTTCCAGCTGGAATGCCGGGCGATCCGGCGGGTGCGGGAGGACATGGGGCTCGCCAACGTGGAGGTCATGCTGCCCTTCGTGCGTACCCTGGGCGATGCCGATGCCGCCCTGGAGGTATTGGCGGAAAACGGCCTGAAGCGGGGAGAACGAGGCCTCAAGGTGGTGATGATGTGCGAGCTGCCCTCCAACGTGCTGCTGGCCGAGGCGTTCCTGGAGCGCTTCGACGGCTTCTCCATCGGTTCGAACGACCTGACCCAGCTTACCCTGGGTCTGGACCGGGACTCCAACCTGGTGGCGGAGAAGTTCGACGAGCGCGACCCTGCGGTGAAGAAGTTCCTGAGCCAGGCCATCGCCGCCTGCAAGTCCCGGGGCAAATACGTGGGTATCTGCGGACAGGGGCCTTCCGATCATCCCGATCTGGCCGAATGGCTGATGGAGCAGGGCATAGACAGTCTCTCCCTGAATCCGGATACCGTGGTGGGCACGTGGATACGACTGGCCGGCAATCCGTCCTGACCGGCGACGGATATCGCGGACTTGCCCGGTTTCGACCAGCGTGGATCGGGATTGTCTGTTGTCACAAAATCCCGCTAAAGTTCTCTATAGAACTTCCGATATATCCATTGATCAGAGTTGTAATGTGGCCTGTAAAGGGCATACCCATCGAAAGGTGGGGGCGCAAAATCACCGGTCTAAAGGGCGATGGCCCCATGACAGCGGGATTGCCGGGCAAACGCCAAGCCGTTCTGGCTTCGTATCCCCCGCGTCTCCCCTTCGTCTATTGCCCGGCAGGTTCTGTGAGCACGGCGCCGTACCGGGCAATGTACCCCGGCGACCCCGAACATCGAGGACAGGGCGATTGATGTGACACACGGGAAAACAAACAGCGCTAACCCCACCGATCCAGACGCGGGGGCGGAACGATCCACGGTCTCCAGGATGCTTCAGGAG
>JBJKSP010000099.1:0-4775 GCA_046703865.1 Thiobacillaceae bacterium | reverse complement strand
GCCAGGGAACTGGACAGAACCACGTGGTCCACCAGGCGCTCGCCGCGCTCCACCGCCTTGATGTCGGCACCCGTCAGGCCCAGGAGCCTCAACCCGGCACGCTGGGCATTTGCGGTGCCAAGGGCCTGGGCCAGATTCGCCCTTGCGGCCTGGAGCCTGCTCTCTGGAATGATGCCTTCCCTGAACAGGGCCTCGTCGCGATGGAGGCTTTCTTCGGCCAGCTTCAGTTCAACGGCGGCCCGGGCGGCTGCCTGCTGCGCCTGGGCGACATCGCTGCCGCGCATCACGGCCAGGACCTGCCCGGCGCGCTCGGTATCGCCGGCGGCGACCCTGACTTCGGTGATGAGGCCAGGGACGGGGGCCGACACCACACGCTGCTGCTCCGGCGGCACGGTCACCGTCGCCGGAAGACCCACCGTGACGGGGCCCGTATTGGCAGCCAATGGCGCGGTCACGATACCCAGGGCCGCGCGCTGGGCCGGGCTGATGGGGATCAGCCTGTCGCCGGCCATGGTCGCAGGCGCCAGGGCGGCGAGAACGATAAAGAAGAACAGCTTGTACATGACATCCTCCGGATGTCGGGCCGTACGAGCGGCCCGACGGGGAACCTGATTCGACGCGCCAGCGAACCGGCAACCCCCCCGGAACGAAGCGCGGGGAGCCGGAATGGCGCGGGATGAGCCGGCGGCGGTGCCGGCGGGGAATGTCAGGCGCGCGGGGGCGCGCAGGGATGAGGGATGAAATGGCCCGTCAGGGGTGGGGCCAGGGCCAACGGCGCCGACGGTACCCATGCCAGGGGCCCTGCGGGATCCTGGACGCAGGCCCACGCCGGCTGAAGGGGGGGGTGCGCCGGGAGGGCCTGGTGGCGCGCCTCCAGGGAACTCGCGACGCAGACGGCCACCTGGGCGTGGCTGTGGCTCCCGTCCACCAGAATGGGGTCGCCCTGGCCTTGGGCCTTGCCGGTCCACTCGGGCAGGTGCACCCCGAAATGGTCGCTGGTGGATGCATGGGCGTGCAACAGCGGCGCCATGCACTGCAGCAGCGCGAACAAGAAGACGAAGAAGCGGCGTAGACCCAGGGACATGCCGAATATTAGATAACCAAACCGATGGCCGCGCAATCGTACAAAGCTCCCATCTCGCGGGGACTGCGGCCGAACCGGGACGGACCCGTTCAGCGCAGGCTGATCACCCGCCAGTCGTTCTCGACGGCGAATGCGCGCAGGGTCGGGTCCGGGTCCACCGCCACCGGGTGATGCACCCGCCTCAGCAAGGGCAGATCGTTCAGGGAGTCGCTGTAGAACCAGCTCTCCGCCACGTCGGCCCAGTTTATTCCCTGTCCGGCCAGCCATTGCTCCAGACGCAGGACCTTGCCTTCCTTGAACGAGGGCGTGCCCACCACCCGGCCGGTGAATTCCCCGTCCCTTTGCTCCGGTTCCGTGGCGATCAGGTGCACGATGCCCAGGTGACGCGCGATGGGCCCCGTCACGAAGCTGTTGGTCGCGGTGACGATCACCCGCACGTGGTCCCGATGCCTGTCCAGCAACTCGGCCGCCCCCGGGGCCACCATGGGGACGACCTTGCTGCGCATGAATTCCGCATGCCAGGCCTCCAGCTGGGCACGCGGATGGCGCGAGAGGGGTTTGAGCTGGAATTCCAGGAACTCGTGGATGTCCAGGGTGCCGGCCCGGTACTGATCGTAGAAGGCCTGGTTGCGGGCCTCGTAGACTTCCCGGTCGAGCACCCCCTGCGCCATGAGAAACTGGGCCCATTCGAAATCGGAATCTCCGGCCAACAGGGTATTGTCCAGATCAAACAGCGCGAGTTTCATTGGAATCTCTATTAGCGTTCCCTAAAATGCGGCCAGTATAGTCGAGCACGCCCATGAACCTGGTCTCCAATCTCATCCCGGCACCGTGGTCCGTCGTCCTTTGGGTGGCCATCGCCGTCACCTTTTATCTGCTGTGGCGGCGCTGCAGCTGGCACATGCTGGCGGATCGATACAACCTCAACGTGTTCCTGGGGGCCACCGTGGCCGTGCTGTCGCTGTGGCTGATCAAGGCGGGCATCAAGCCCGGGCTCAGCCTGCACCTGCTGGGCGCCACCGCGTTGACGCTGATGTTCCGCCCCGCCTTCGCCCTGCTTGCCCTCAGCCTGATCACGGCCGCCATCACCGTCTGGGATGGCGAGTACAACGCCTTTCCGGCCAACCTGCTGATCATGGGCGTGGTCCCCGTGGCGGTGACCTGGGCCATCTACCGGGTGGTGGACCGCAAGCTCCCGAACCACATGTTCGTCTACATCTTCCTCAACGCCTTTTTCGGCTCCGCCCTGGCCATCTTCGCCGTGGGGCTCGTATCCACGGGCTTCAACACCATCATCGGCGCCTATCCCCTGCACTACCTGCTGTCGGAATACCTGCCCTACTACCTGCTCATGGCCTGGAGCGAGGCCTTTACCACCGGCATGGCCGTCACCCTGATGGTGGTCTACAAGCCGGAATGGATGGCCACCTTCGACGACCGGCGCTACCTGGACAAGAACTGAGGGAGCGGGTCGGAAGCGCTAGGGCGTATTACCAAGACCCCGGAATGCAAAGCCACACGGCCGGATTGCTTCGCCGCGCTCGCAATGACGTCCGAATGCCATCGCAAGGACCGTAGGACTGCGGCGATACATGGCTTCACCATCGATAAGCCCGGCTAATCTCCCGGCACATAGACGTAATACACCCCGGCCTGTCCGACCATCCCGTCGCCCAAGGCCTTGCCATCCGGAGAGGCGAAGGGGCGGAGCGCGAGGACCAGGATGGCCGTGGGACCACCGGTCGGCACATCGGGCACGGGCAGGGTGACATCCCGCTGCGTCAGCAATGCGTCCGTGGCCTGGGCCTGGATGCGTTCCTCCTCCCGGGCCGGCACATCCTTTCCGCAACCGCCGTCCGCCCGGGCCGCCAGGCGTTCCAGGGGACCGTGCCGGTCCTGTCCCAGGGCGTCTAGCGCCGCCGCGACATCGGCATCCCGGGCGCACACGCGCAACAATTGCACCCGCGCGCCGAACGGCTCGGCCCCGGCCAGAGTGGAGACACCGCGTCCCGAGAGGGAAAGCGTCAGCTTCAGGCCGTCACCGGCGGACAGGTGCTCGGGCGGTCGGGTCCAGTCCAGTTCACGGTGCAGGCTGAACGGCTGCTTGCGCCCGCCCTCGGCCGTCGCGTCCTGCCAGACGAAGCCGCCCAGGAACCAGTCCAGACCGTGGGGGCGGCGCTCCAGGCCGTAGCCGGTGAGCATGCCCACGGCGGCCAGCCGCCGGGCATCCGGCCCGGTCAGGGCATCCAGCGCCGAACCCTGGGGCAGGGCGTAGATGGTGCGGGACAGGTGCCAGGCTCGCACCTCGCCAGTGGCGTTGACGGTGCCCACCGACAGCTTTTCCAGCAGATCCTTGAACGTGTCCGGCAAGGTCTCCACTTTGTCCGGGAGATAGCCGAGCAGGTTGTAGGCCTGGTTCCCCTCCACGGTCACCAGCTGGAAGACCGTGCCCGAACCCGTTCGGGAAGGGCGCCGGCAGACCACCCAATCCCGCCCGCCGGTCTTCAGAACGCTGATGGCGGCCTTGGCGCCGTACAGCCTGCGCCAGAGCCGTTCCATCTGGCTCCGGAAGCGATCCGGGGTCGTCTTCAGGGCAACGGGTTTGCCGGGGACGTACAACCGGGCGTCGCCGAGCCGCAGGACAAAGCTGCCCATCTCCGCCTCCCGGGCGGGCGTGTCCCGTTGCCATGGCTTTTCGTAGCTGAGGGAGAGGCCGCCGATCTGCAGGCTGTCCGCCCGGGCCGTCCATGCCGGCAAAAGGCTTACCAGGAGCCCGACCACCAGCAAGGCAAAAAAGTAACGAGGGCCGGCGGGGGCCCGCCCCCGGGCGGCACCGGCAAAGGTCCCGGCCTGGCCGGGGTTGGGCGCCGCCTGTGCCGGACACGGTTTGTGATAAGGTCTCGCGGCCATGCCTGTCGTCTCTTCCCCGGCTACGATACCCGAGATCACCTTCCCAGAGCAGCTCCCCGTGTCCGCCCGGCGGGAGGACATCGCCGCGGCCCTCGCCGCCCACCAGGTGGTCATCGTGTGCGGCGAGTCGGGCTCCGGCAAGACGACCCAGCTGCCCAAGATCGCCTACGCGGCGGGCCTTGCCCGGAACGGGGCACGGATCGGCATGACCCAGCCCCGACGCATCGCCGCCAAGAGCGTGGCCATGCGCCTGGCGGAGGAAACCCGGACCGGTCTGGGCGGCTTCGTCGGATGGCAGGTGCGGTTCACCGATCAGGTGGGTCCAGCGACCCGGATCAAGGTCATGACCGACGGCATCCTCCTGGCGGAGACCCAGTCGGACCCGGAGTTCCGGGCCTACGACGCCCTGATCCTGGACGAGGCCCATGAGCGCAGCCTCAACGTCGACTTCCTGCTGGGCTACCTCAGCACCCTCCTGCCCAGGCGACCCGGGCTCAAGCTGATCCTGTCCTCCGCCACCCTGGAGGCGGAACGCTTCTCCCGCTACTTCGGCGGCGCGCCGGTGGTGGAGGTCTCCGGGCGCACCTGGCCGGTGGAGGTGCGGTACCGGCCACCACAGGGAATGGGGGATGGGGAAGGGAGAATGGGAAAAGGCAGTCCCCGTCTTTCATCCCCCCCCATCCCCCATTCCCCATCCCCCAATCCCGAAGATCTGGTCGCCGCGCTGCTGGCGGCCGTGGACGACCTGGCCGCCGTGGCCCCCGGCGACATCCAGCTCATC
>JBJKSP010000098.1:0-6322 GCA_046703865.1 Thiobacillaceae bacterium | reverse complement strand
ACCCATGTCACGTCCATAGGCCGCCGCATCCTTGAGACGCTGTACCAAGGCGACGGACTGATCCAGATTGAAGCCTCCCGAAAGCAAATTGCGCAACGCAGTTGCCGTCTCGGTAAGACCCACGAGATTGTCAGCGGCGAGCTCATTGGCCTGTTTCAGACTTTCCGCCACGTTCTGACCGGAGCGGGCAGCCTCTTTTTCCAAGGACTTCACGGCGTATTCGACCTGGCCGTACGATTTCACGGAATTTTCGGCCCAAGTAACCTATTCCCCGGCAGCCAGCACCGACGCGAGCTGATAACCCAATGCCCGCGTCAGGCCGCGCATGAAGGCCATCCCCTCCTGGGCTTTCTTGGTCGGGTCTGGAAGCTGGCTCGACATCTCCGCCCGGAGCTTCGTAATCTCGACCTCAGCAGCTTGCGTGGCCCGCTCCAGGTCGCCCATGCTCACATTGCTGGACGTTCCGAGCGTCAGCAGCGATTGCTGGATCTTCTGGATCTCCGCCTGGATTTCCTGACTGCCGCGAATTTTCAGGTTCTTGAAGGCGTCCTGTTCGCCGACCTGCTTTTCGGTCTCGCCAAGGTTCTCGACCTTCTGACGCAAGGCCTCAACGTCCTCGGTCCCGGTGACGAGGGCAGCGATTCGAAGGGCAAGCTTTAAGGTCTGATCGTTCATGTCGGGTTACCTCATGGCATGGGGACTGCGCCCTGAACGCGGATAAGGGTCATTCATGGACGATGCCCTTTAATCGAAAATGGGATGTGCATCCGCGGTGACGCGCGGAGGGAGCGTTTCCCAAGCGCCCCCGACAGGCTGGAGGGCCAGACATGCGCCTATCTGCACAAGAAGGTCCCTGCCGCGTGAGTGAGGCGGCCGGGAATATGGCGTATGGGTCGATGTCCAATGGCATGGCCGGGGAACTGAAGGCCGATCAGGCCACCACGGATTTGTAGAGGCCGCGGTAGTCGAGCACCGCGCCACCGTAAATGTGGCGGATCTTGTAAGCCAGCATGTCCCTGGCGAACAGGCTGCCGCTGGACGGGGATTCATCCAGGAACAGTTCCGGCTCTTGGTGCCCATCCAGAAAACCCACCTCGATGGAGGGAACTTCCGCCGGATCGGCCGCAGCACACCAATCGTCCGCGTCCGTCCAGTACCAGACGGGCACAACCTCGATATTCTGGCTCTGGAGGAAGGTCCTATCCTGATTCTGGTCCCGACGAAAGAGGTTAACTCCCGTCTCCTCCAAGTCGAAAGGAACCAACAGTGACCGGAGGCTGATCCCCAGGGGGTCATCGCTGTCCAGCTCTTTCTGTTTCCTCATGGCCGTTCTTGCGGCAGTCACGCTGACCGCAGAGAGCGCCGCGTTGCCCAAGTTGCCATGACTTGCATGGAACAATTCCACCCCGTCATAGATCACCGGGTTGTCCCGAAGGAAGCTCAAGACGAATTTGCACAACGTGCGGTTGGCCGCCTCGGCCAATTTCTTCGGGATACGCCGAACGGCATCACTATTGTCGTTCTTGATGGCCTCCAGGGTGATCGTCTCTAGGCCACCACGCTTGGTGACGGCATAGCTGACCGACTCGTCGGATGGCGTATTGACGACTTGGTAGTCATCCCCTTCGTTGACAATGGAGAGCAGATCGCCGTACCCCCCGATGCGGTACCTTGTCTGACTCCTGAAGTCATCCACCCGTCCCGTATAGGCGACCTTCTTCCATGCGCTGTAATAATCGGGGCGGCGGTATTCGACCACCATGGCACCTTGGATGGCATTGCCGAAGATGTTGGCGAAGGTATCGGTCCCGATTGCCTCTCGAAATCTCCCACGGTCGCAATCCTGTATCCTGCCGGAGACTTTTCGGTCGCCGGTGATCTCGATGTAGGCCTCATGGATCGAGCGGATGCCGCTTTTGACATTGGGATTGAAGAAATCGTCCAGGATGTTCTGGGCTCTGGTCTTCGAGGCACGAACGCTGGGTAGGTACATGTTCAATTCCTTGGGGATGAAGGGGGCGCCAGGGGCGCTATAAGGCACTGTGGGCAGATGATGGTGAGGCGTTCTGCGGACCGATCCGTGGGCATTGGGCGCGCCGGGGCACGGTCGATCCCCAAAGACCAGCTGGTCTCAATGAACCTGAAGGGGGTCTCCGATCCGTCCAATGGAGCCAGAAGAGCACCGCTATGGCTGTTCACAAACCGCATCGGATACGAGTCCCCCGGCTGCATTTCAGCTGAACTTCCACTCGAAACCGGCCTGTTTCAGTTCGGCGATGATGTCTTCCGATCGTACCGATGCGCCGAGGAAAAACGCATTGGAGTCGCCGTCCAGCAGGGGGATGAGGGTACGGCCGTTGCCAGGTTCGACCGCTGGCAGCAGGATGCGACGATCGAATCCGTTGGTGTTGCCGGCCAGGTATCGCAGCATGACGTTCTGCACCGCGGCCATCTGCAAGACCACTTCGGCCAGTTCGGGTGCGAGGGTGTTGTAGTGATCCGACAGGCGAGTGAACACCTGATCGAGGTAGTGTCCGAGATCACGCTGATAGAGGCGCGCCAATAGAGCCTTGTCCGCCTCCAGGGTAGCAATGCGCGCCTGGATGCCATCGGCCACGGACTGGGCATCCCGCAACTCCCGGCGCAGCGCTGCGGCCTCTTGGTCTAGCGCATCGGCGCGCGCTTGGGCGGAGTCATCCACACCTAGCCGGACCAGCGTCAAGGCCTCGATACGTCGCGCTTGAACGTCATCCAGCTTGTCCTGGTGTGTCTGGCGCTTGCCGGTCTCGGCGTTCATAAGGCTACGCAAGCGGGCAATCTCATCCATCATGGCCTTGAGCTTCACCACACTTTCGTAGGCAGCCTTTGCATTGGCCTGATCGAGTGCCGGTAACGGTGGAGCTGGCTGAAGCTTGGTCTTGGCGGTTAGGAAGCGGGACAAGATATCGGCCATTTATGGCTCCTTCGGGTGGGTGGGGGCGCTTGAAGATTGCTGGGAAGGCGAGATGTCCGGGACCTCCGGTTTCGATCTGGCCCGGCGCAGGGCTTCGCGGATACCGCGCTCCGTCATGCCATGGGCGCGGGCGAGCTGGGGCTGGCTCATGGTCTTGCGTTGCTCCAGGAGCACGCGGTCCCTCGCAGCGGTGAGCCAACCGGTGGCGCGGGGAATCTCCGGGCGCTCGCCGAAATATTCGCGGCAGAGGATCACGGCTTTCTCGTGGCCGATGGCCTGACTGATCGGGTGTTCAGGCCCGAGGTCCTTGGGGAAGTACAAACGAGTTCCGCCCCATTTTTCAGCGATCACGAGGGCCGCCGCGATGCCGGCCAGCTCGCCCATGCGTTGCAGTTCTCCGGGCAGTAGATCGAGAAGATCGTGTGAGGGATCGTTCATGGGGCGGAATGTCTTCCACCGCATGGGGGCGATTAAGGCGGAATTAATTCCGCCCCACTTGGGGGGCGGGGCGGAAGGATGGACGAAGGGGTTAAACCGGGGGGAAGAAACCGGGGCGGAAATGCCCCAGGAAGCGCGTCAAACCGATGTCAAAAAATGATTTCGGCGCCTGGTCCATACCACCCTAGCCAAAATCGGCTTGGCCGCGTTGTGGAGGGTTGTGGGGCCGTTGGCGGGCATGGGCTAGGATTTATGCGGCTTTCGCTACCGGTTCGGCTTGATCGGTCTTTTGTTTGGATGGATGGTACAGCCCGTTGTCCCCACCATGGAGGGTCTTCAGATTTTGCTCGATAGTTCTACCCCGGCTCGCCAAATGGTCGGCGTAATCGCTCAAGATTAGAGCCAAGCTGCCGATTGAATCTATCAAAACGTTCCAATCACCTTTGTATTCCATTTCGTTGGTCCCTTTAATCAGCTGGGCCAGCGCGAACATGCCTGAGCCGAGTTCTTCCGTATCTTTTGCGAGCGATTCAAGGTCAATTTCTCCGGTTAACATGGTGAGACTCCTTTCGGATTTGCGGGTTGGTGGTGGTGCGACGCTTCGCCGGCTTTTTCCGGCTCAGCCTGTGGTGGGACGGGGGTCGTGTGGGTATTTCTTCCTGGGATGTTTTTTGCGCCACTCGACCATCTTCTCCAGGGTGCTCTGCACTTTCCTAACATCATCACAATCCAGAAACTTCAGGTGGGAAATGCCGAACTGGCGCTGCATCCATCGGCGCATGGCCTCTTCATCTTCATTGCCGGCATAGCTGCGCCAAAGACTGCGCATTTTGAAGACCTGTTTGTCGGTCGCCATGCCGATGCGCTCGCCATAGGCTGGCTGTGCGCCAGATGACTCGAATCCAAGGCGGTGCAACTCCAGCATCACGTCATCGAACCCAGCCTCATCGAGCTCTTTCGAACTGCGGACGCGAGCGGTGCCCCAGAGCAGGGCGCGGTAATCTTCATCATTCATGCCTAGCCGTTTGACGGCCACCTTGATGAGGGCGATTTTCTTGCGCGAGATCATGCTTTACCTCCTTTGGGTAATTTCCTGAGTGTGGTCGCTGCTTTTTTCAGCCGCGCCGCAGTGAGCTTTTCGCCGGGCTTTAGCAATTGCTCGGCGATGTTGATGAGGGTGACGACAGTACGAAGACCGCCGGCATCGCCCGGGCGGGCGCCGATCTTGACGCACATCTCGATCAAGGCCTTGTCTTCGTAGCCGGCCCATGCCGCCCAGCTGCGCACATCGGACTTAGTAGTCGTTAGCGGATGGTGGCAAACTGCTCGGTTTTTCAAGCCGGCGAAGCTGCTGCTGTTCCAGAAGCACTGCTCAAAACCCATATTGCCGACTAGGACCATCCCCATAGTCACTAGGTCATAAAGGGTGTGAAAGACTTCTGCAGACCTACTGTCTCTTTCGGTGATGAACTGCATCTCGTCACAGATCAGCAGGTCATCCGGATCGAACGCGTTCGCGACGACGTTCATGGGATCGCCCGCTGTGGAGACGATAAGCCCTCGCTCGTATAGGGCCTCAAGGATGCGACCAAGTACGGTCCTTTTTGTCGTGTCTCCCTTTTGGAATCTCACATAGATAACACCTGGACTATCGTTCGTTTTCGGAAATTCGCGTTCAAATCGCATGAGTTCGAACGTCTTGCCGATACCTGGATGTCCGGCGAGGATCATTAGAATCTGCATGTTATCCGCCATCTCGCAGGCTTCGCGCACAAGCGTTCCAGTCGGCAGATCGGCGCCAATGTTGATGATTTCTTCCTCTTCCACCCACGCGGCAAGCTTCTGCAGTAACTGACGTGTCCCCAAGGATCGGTGTTTGATCTCAGGTTCCGTGCGGGCGATGATGTGTCTCAGGTGATAGGGTTCGACCTTCAGCTCTTTCGCCAGACTGGTGACAGTGTGCAGGCCCACCATCTTCCGTTCCACGCGGCACAGCAACTCCTCTTCCTCATCGGCCGTGTACTCGGGTGTTGCGAGAGGCAAGACGTTTTCAGGTAACATTGAGACTCCTGTGGGTTATTGCCTGGGCGGCGGTGATTGACAGGATAGGGGGCGGTCAACGTACCGCCCCCTTCTTACGTGAGAAGGAGGCGCCTGCTATGCCGGAGGTCTCAGTCCTGCGCCGCCTACCTAGCCGTGAGTAAGGCAGGGCAAGATGCGGCACAGCTTCGATCTCGTTGTCTGACCGAGCCCTGATTTGCTCCAGTGACTTGGCGGCCTCGGCCGGCTTGCTGGTGCCCTCCAAGGCGTCTACGGCCGGCCCCAGGCTGATGGCTGATCCCATAGGTATCTCAGGCGCGGGCGGCTTCTCTAGCAGGTTGTTCCGCATGATTTCGAGCACATCGGGATTGGCGGCCTGTTCTTTCAGATCCCTCTCGTACTGGTTCAGCACGGCGTGCCGGCGCTTGCTTTCTTCGATTCCCTTCTCGCCCAGCACGGGCACTGTGTCATCCATGGGGATCAGCACCATGCCTTCCGGGCTCCGGGGGTTGGGCACATATAGCAGGCAGTCGGGCGCAAAGTCGGCAAAGCGGATCTCCACCCTGCGGCCGATGAGGGGCAGCAGGACGTCGTGGTAATAGACGTGGCCGACCACTTCTATGCCAGAGGTCCCAACCTTGCAGGTCTTGGTCTTGCCCATGGCGTAGATGAGCGCTTCGCGAGAGATGGAAATTCCCTGCCAGCCTGTCTTGATGCACTCAACCATGGCCTGGTTCGGGGTCTTGCCGTCCAGGTTCCCGGTTTGTTCCAGGGTGTGGTACCACCGCACCGCAGTCATAATCGCTTCCCGGCATGTTTCCGCGTCTTGACAGGCCCTGGGCTTTTCGCCCACCTTGTGGGTGCGCTTGTTCGTGCGGTCGCCGCCGATGA
>JBJKSP010000097.1:0-5408 GCA_046703865.1 Thiobacillaceae bacterium | reverse complement strand
GCCTACATCCAGACCAATCTGGTGGGCTTCGGCAACCTGCTGGAAGGCTGCCGGCACCACGGCGTGGAACACCTGGTCTACGCCAGCTCCTCCAGCGTCTACGGCGCCACCACCCCGATGCCCTTCTCCGTGCACGACAACGTGGACCATCCCGTGAGCCTTTACGCCGCCAGCAAGAAGGCCAACGAACTCATGGCCCATACCTACAGCCACCTCTACGGCCTGCCCACGACGGGGCTCAGGTACTTCACCGTGTACGGACCCTGGGGCCGGCCGGACATGTCGCCGTGGCTGTTCACCTCCGCCATCCTGGAGGGCCGCCCCATCGACGTGTTCAACCACGGCAGGATGCAGCGGGACTTCACCTACATCGACGACATCGCCGAGGGCACCGTGCGGGTCATGGACCGCATCCCGTCGCCCGACCCGGACTTCCGCGCTGATGCCCCCGACCCCGGCACCAGCTATGCCCCCTATCGGGTCTACAACATCGGCAACCACCAGCCGGTGGAGCTGATGACCTTCATCAAGACCATCGAGGACGCCCTGGGGCAGGAGGCGAAGAAGAACTTCCTGCCCATGCAGCCTGGCGACGTGGTGGCCACCTATGCCGACGTGGAGGACCTCAGGCGGGACGTGGGCTTCGAACCCAAGACACCCCTCGCCGCCGGGATCGCCCGCTGGGTGGCCTGGTATCGCGAATATTCCGGGGGCTGAACGGCGTCGAGAGGCCCGCGTGACTCAGGACGGGCCGGGCCACTCCATTGAACATGAGGTTGGTGGCCAGGGGCAGAATCGAACTGCCGACACCATGATTTTCAGTCATGTGCTCTACCAACTGAGCTACCTGGCCTTTGGGTTTCGGGCCGGCGTCAACCGGCCGAAAAGAAGCGCGCATTAAAGCCGGAAACGGCCGCAGCGTCAAGGTTGGCGCTTCGTCACAGGTTGGCGCTTCTTAACAAAAGTTTCTCCCATCCGTCACAGGGCTGTCTTGCCGGAACGCCATATTCCCGGTCATGCTGGCCGCAGAATTGGATTACGTGCAGTTGCCCGTTGAGCGCCGACGCCTGCGCGTGGCGGTGGTGACGGAGACCTTTCCTCCGGAAATCAATGGGGTGGCCATGACCATGGGCCGCATGGTGCGCGCGCTTCAGGCCCGCGACCACCAGGTGCAGCTCATCCGTCCCCGGCAGGGCGCGGCGGATGTCCCCCAGCCCGAATACAACCTGGAGCAGGTGTTGCGCCCCGGGGTCGGGATCCCGCGCTATTCGGGCCTGAAGATGGGCCTGCCGGCCAAGTCCGCCCTGCACAGGCTGTGGTCGGTCCAGCGGCCGGACGTGGTCCACGTGGCCACCGAAGGCCCGCTGGGCTGGTCCGCCCTGGGGGTGGCCAACAAGCTGCGCATCCCGGTGGCCTCGGACTTCCACACCAATTTTCACGGCTACAGCCGCCATTACGGCCTGGGCTGGCTCAAGAAGCCCATCGTGGCCTACCTGCGCAAGTTCCATAACCAGGCCCGGGTCACCCTGGTGCCCTCCGAGTGCATGCGCCGGGAGCTGCGGGCGGCGGGATATCAGCGGGTGGAGGTGGTGGCACGGGGCGTGGATACGCGCCTGTTCGACCCGGCCAGGCGCAGCGCGGACTTGCGCAGCGCCTGGGGCCTGAAGGAAGGCGGATTGGCCGTGGCCCATGTGGGGCGCCTGGCGCCGGAGAAGAACCTGACCCTGTTGGTCCGGAGCTTCGAGGCCATCGAGCGGGTGCGGCCGGATGCCAGGCTGGTCCTGGTGGGGGATGGCCCGGAGACGGCCGCGCTGCGGGTGGCCCATCCCCGCTTCGTGTTCTGCGGGCCGCGCCGCGGCGAGGATCTGGCGACCCATTACGCCTCGGCGGACATGTTCCTGTTCCCCAGCCTGACCGAGACCTTTGGCAACGTGGTGCTGGAGTCCATGGCCAGCGCCGTGCCGGTGACGGGTTTCGACTATGCCGCCGCCGAGGAGCATATCCGTGACGGGGTGAACGGCATGGCCGCCCCCTACGGCGACGAGGGCGCGTTCTTCGGCCGTGCGCTGTCGCTGGCGTCGGATGCCGGCTTGCGCGGCCGGATGGGCGGGGAGGCCAGGAAGACGGCGCTGGGATTGTCCTGGGAAAGCATATTCGCCCGGCTGGAAAACATTCTTCTCGACGTTGTCCGGGAAAGTGAGAGCTGCCATGATAAATCGATCTTCGGAATTGAACCCGTTTGAGCACGCGCTGGCCGAGACCGCCGGCGCCCGCGGCTGGATCATGCGCTATTCGGACTGGGAAAACCGCCTCGCACTCCGCTTCAATCGCCTCAACCGACGCCGCTTTCTGTCGGCGCTCTTCGGCGTGGTCAGCCGTTTGGGGAATGGCCTGTTCTGGTATGTGCTCATGGCGGCCATGCTGATGTACGACGGCATGCAGGCCGTCAAACCGGTCCTGGTCATGGTCCTCACCGGCATGGCCTGCACCCTGACCTACAAGGGGCTCAAGGCCACCACCTCCCGGCAGCGCCCGTGCCAGCGCCATCCCGGCATCCGGCTCACCACCCTGCCCCTGGACCTGTACAGCTTCCCCTCCGGCCATACCCTCCACGCCGTCTGCTTCACCCTGGTGGCCTCGGTCTATTACCCGGCCCTGACCCCCTGGCTGATCCCCTTCACCCTGCTCGTCGCCGCCTCTCGCCTGATCCTCGGCCTTCATTACCTGTCCGACGTGATCGCCGGCGCCCTCATCGGCGGCCTCCTGGCCATGGCAGGGCTCTATCTGGCCACGCTGGTCTAGTTTCGGCAGTTCATTCAGTTCGGTGCGCCCTGCAGCGGCTATGGGCAAGCTTCGGGCACGAACAGGTCCTGGGGCAGGGGCAGGAGGTCCCGCAATTCCTCACGGGTGAAGGGCTGCAGGCGTGCACGCTTGGTCACGGGGCAGGAGAAGTCCGGTTCCCAGGCCGGGGCCTCCTGCCCGAGGACCCGGTTGAGTTGGCCCAGCCGACGGGCCGTGGCGTGGATGTAGCTGTCGAATCGGCCGTGTACGGCGCGATCAATGCGCATCAAAAGGTAACAGGTCTCCGGCAGCCGGGAGCGTCGCAGGCCGCGATCGGCCGTGGCCAGGAGGCGCACCGCCTTCAGCGCCAATGCGGTTTCACAATCGAAATGTCGGGCCACGAAATCGGCGATTTGCCGGTCTTCCTCCAACAGCAGCTCGCCGGGGCTGGCGAATGCATGCCGGGCGACGTGGGCATCCATGGCCCATTCCACGGCCACGTGGGTGACCCAGGGGATGTCCGCCAGGAGTTTCTCGTGGGCCGGCACGAAATGGTTGTGAGCGATCACGTCCACCAGCAGATGGCTGGCATAACCCACGGCGATGGCCTGCTCGGCCTCGTCGTCGACCTGGCCCAAAATATCATGCACGGTCTGCCACCGATGGCTCGCATCGAAGGCCCTGCTGCGCAAGCGCGGCCCCACCAGGGCCAGATCCGGCAGACAGGCGCCGGCGGTGGCCAGCCTCGGGAAGCGGTTCACGGCCCGGCGCAACTCGGGATCCAGCAGGGGAATCGACCAGATCAGGAGTTGGGCGAAATAGATATGGGTATAAAGGCCCCAGGCCAGGGCGTCTCTGCTCGTGAGCAGCAACGGGGCCGAATAGAGGAGCAGGCGGATGGCCTTGTGCATAAGAACATCATGGGACGGTCATGCGAAACGACGGTTGCAGAGGCATGATTTTTTCGTGACATCTCTTTGATTATCTGCCGGTTATGCGGTCTTCCTCGGCTTGAACCTGAGTTCCGCGCGGGGCTGCCGGATGGCCGGGATGGCGGCGCCGGTGATCTTTCGCCCTTGGCGGCCCCGGGCCTTGCCGGGATGAGATAATCAAGGCGCAACAATGGAAAAGTCGGTCGGCACGCGGGAGCCGAAACGGAAATCAAAGCGCCCTGGATGAGCTATGGTTCACACCCAGCGGGATCGGCACGCATGTTTCTTCCATTGAACTACTACGTCAGGAGAGTATCCATGAATCGTGTGATTGCGTTGGGGGCACTGTCCCTGATGCTGGCGGGCTGTGCCAACGGTTTGGGCAGCGGCGACTATCAGCGCAGCGAGGCGCGCAGGGTCTATGAAGTCAAGATGGGCGTGGTTGAGAGCGTGCGTCAGGTACGTCTGGAAGGGACCCACTCTGGGGTGGGCACCCTGGCCGGCGGGGCGGTCGGCGGTATTGCCGGCAGCGAAATCGCCAGAGGCAAAGGCAGTGCCCTGGGGGCGGTGGTGGGTGCCGTCGCAGGCGGCATCGCCGGGCATGCCGTGGAAGAGGCGTCGACCCGCAAGCCGGGTCTGGAACTCACCATCCGCCTGGACTCCGGGCGCTTGATCGCCATTACCCAGGAAGACACCGGGGAGCAGTTTGCACCCGGTGACCGGGTGCGGGTGCTGGAGTCAGGGGGCGAGGCGAGGGTTACCCACTAAGCTGTGTTCAGAGGCCCTGGCCGGCCACTGGACAAGAGGGGCAGAATGACAGTTAATCAAACCTTCACGAAAACGTCACATAGCAGTCACGGCCTGGACTTAGCTTTTCGCCTGGTCCATGGCTACGGAAAGAAAGGTTGAGGTCATGCTGCACGAGCGATTGGAGCCGGGTGGCCGGGAGAAGAAAAACTTCTTGGTCGGTCTGGCCAGCCACGCCGACGAGATACGCGAGGCCCAGCGCCTGCGCTACAAGGTGTTTGCCGAGGAGATGGGCGCCCGTCTGGTCTGCCCCGAGCCCGGCGTGGATGCGGACTTATACGAACCCCACTGCGAGCACCTCATCGTGCGCGACCTGGACAGCGGCGAGGTCGTCGGCACCTATCGCATCCTAAGCCCGGAATCGGCCAAGCAGCTGGGCTGCTTCTACTCCGACCACGAATTCGACCTGATCCGGCTCGGCCACCTGCGCGAACGCATGGTCGAAATCGGTCGTTCCTGCGTGCATGCCGACTACCGCAGCGGCGCGGTCATCACCCTGCTCTGGTCGGGACTGGCCAGCTACATGAACGAACGCGGTTACGACTATCTGATGGGTTGTGCCAGTATCGGCATGCAGGACGGCGGCCACAATGCAGCCGGCGTCTGGCACGCAGTCCGGGAGAAGCATCTGGCCCCGGTCGAATGGCGGGTGTTCCCCCGCTGTCCCCTGCCCCTGGAAGCGCTGACCACGGAAGCCGCCCCCATCGTCCCACCGCTGATCAAGGGCTACCTGCGCGCCGGTGCCTATGTCTGTGGCGAACCGGCCTGGGATCCGGACTTCAATACGGCCGACATCCTGATCCTGCTGCCCATGCAGAAGGTCAGCCCGGCCTACGCCCGCCACTATCTGAAGGACCAGGCGGACTGACCATCCACGATGATCAAGCC
>JBJKSP010000096.1:0-2857 GCA_046703865.1 Thiobacillaceae bacterium | reverse complement strand
ACCCATAGTTGACAGTCAGGTGCCGTCGTATGTGCCTTATGCGATGAGACGTAATGTATCGGAGATCCATTGGTGGTTAGCGGTCTAACCTCAAGAGTCCGCTTTGAGTCGGGAGTATCTGATTGATGCCAGCCGAAGCAGTCATTATCGGACGGCTGCCGTCTGGTCGTAGCGAATGGCAACTTAGGCCGAGGACTTGCCGTTCGCGCCCTCCCATCTGAATGGCCGGAACAGGGCCACTCCCGACGCCCTCTCTGCACTTGTCGTCAAAGACAGTCTTCCGGGTGTAGGAAGTGAATCCGTTCAATCGAGGGTGGCGATCCGTGGCAATGGTTCGTGCCGGCGGCACTGCGGGCATCAACCCAGGTACCAGGCGGTGGTCCAGCCCGGCAGCGATGCCCCGGCGCCCGCCACGTCCCTCGGCGTTGAATAGATCTGCCGCCCCGCGGGTTCTTTTGCCAGCGATACCGCGTCTCCTCCCAGATTGGCCCACAGGCTCAGACGGCTGCCGTCCCCCATGCGCCATGAGGCCGTGAGCGCCGTCGGGCCCAGCAACCGGTAGCCTTCGCTGCGGGCGCCGGCCAGGCGCGGCACGATCTCCCGGTGCCGCAGGGCCAGCAATTCCCGGCAGTACGCCAGCCAGTCCCCATGGCCGGCCTGGTCCAGGCAGTCCCAGTCCAGGCGGCTGGCGGCGAAGGTGGCCTCGGCTCCCGGGTCGGGGATGCCTTCACGCACGGCGGGGTCGGCGAAACGTGCGAATCGGGCGAACTCCTTGCGCCGGCCTTCCCGGACGGGCCCCCGCAGGTCGGGGCCGAAGTCGCAGAAGAACTGGAAGGGGGTCAGGGCGCCGAACTCCTCGCCCATGAACAGCAGGGGGGGCGACGGGGCCAGCAGCAACACCGCTGTCGCGGCCCTGAGGGTCTCGGGGGAGGTGAGCGAGGTGAGGCGCTCGCCGAAGGCCCGGTTGCCCACCTGGTCGTGGTTCTGGATGAAGCCGACGAAGGCGGCGGGGGGCAGGTGGGCGCTGGCCTCGCCCCGCCGCTCGCCGTGGCGGAAGGGGGAGGGCTCGCCCTGCCAGGCGAAACCCTGGGTCAGGCAGCGTCCCAGATGGTCGATGGGCTGGTCCGCGTAGTCGGCGTAATAGCCGTCCGATTCCCCGGTGAGCAGGCAGTGGAAGGCGTGGTGGATGTCGTCGTTCCACTGGGCGGCGTACCAGCGCGGGCCCTGGCCGTCGCGGGCGAGGAAGCGGGCCTCGTTGGCGTCGTTCTCCAGCACCAGATGCACTCTTCGCTCCCGGCCCGGTCCGGCGTGCACCGCCTCGGCCAGTTCCTCCAGGATGTGCTTGGGGCTGTCGTCGTAGACGGCGTGGACGGCGTCCAGGCGCAGTCCGTCCAGATGGTATTCCCCCAGCCAGAACAGGGCGTTCTGGATGAAGAAGTCGCGCACGGTCCGGCGGGAGAAATCGATGGCCGCACCCCAGGGGGTGTGGTGGCGCTCGGTGAAGAAGTCGCGGGCGTAGACGTAGAGGTAGTTCCCCTCCGGGCCGAAGTGGTTGTAGACCACGTCCAGGAAGACCATGAGGCCCCGGGCGTGGGCGGCGTCCACCAGGGCCTTGAGGTCCTCGGGCCGGCCGTAGACATGGGCAGGGGCGTAGAGCAGCACCCCGTCGTAGCCCCAGTCGCGCCGGCCCGGGAAGTCCGCCACGGGCATCAGCTCGACGGCGGTGACGCCCAGCGCCTTCAGATAATCCAGGCGCTCGATCACGGCCCGGAAGCTGCCATCAGGGGTGAAGCTGCCCACGTGCAGCTCATAGAGCACCGTCTCTTCCCAGGGCCGGCCGCGCCAGCCAGTGTCCCGCCAGGCATGGGCGCCCGGATCGACCACCTCGCTGACGCCGTGCACCCCGCCGGGGTTGTAGCGGGAGGCGGGGTCGGGCACCGCGAGGTCGCCGTCCGGCCGGAAGCGGTAGCGGCTGCCCGGCCCGGCCCGATCGGTCACCAGCTCGAACCAGCCGTCCCCCTGTGCGGCCATGGGTAGGACCTGCTCCGGATCGTCCAGGAGCAGGTCCACGGCTTGCGCCCCGGGTGCCCAGAGGCGAAAGCGCACCCGGCCGTCCTCCGTCAGTTGCGCCCCGAAGGGCATGGAATGGGCGGCTGTCATGTCTGGTCTTCTCCTTCTGCATGCTGGGTCCAGCGCTCCACCAGTTCGGGCAGGTGCTTGCGGTGGACGATCAGGATCACCTCGTCATCCTCCTTCAGGACGGTGTCGTCCCGGGGCAGCAGGAACTCACCCTTGCGGTAGACGCAGATGATGCGGCTGGTCTCGGGCAGACCCAGGTCTTGGACCGGCTTTTCATCTCCGGCGCGCACGATGAACGAGAACACCCGGGCGTCGCCCTTGATCTTGGCCGAGATCTCCAGCGGGTCCGTGCCTTCCAGCTTCTCCACCAGGAGCCGGCCGATGGTGCGGGCGGGGATGATCACGTCCTCCAGCCCCAGCTCGACGCAGATGTGTTCCAGTTCCGGGTCCACGATCTTGGTCACCACCTGCTTGAAGCCCAGGGACCGGCCCACCAGGCTCGCGATGATGTTGGCCTGGTCGGAGCCGGTGAGGCAGAACAGGAAGTCCGTGTGTTCGGGGCTGGCCTCGCGCAGGACGGCAGGCCGGCTCCCGTCGCCGTGCAGGAAGCCGCAGTCCAGCTCCTGGGAGAGGGCGTCGATCACGTCCTTGTCCCGCTCGATGACGACCACCTCGTGGCCACGCTTGAGCAGATAGCGGGCGGTGGTGACCGCCAGCGATCCGGCGCCTACGAAAACCGCTCTCATGGCTTATGATTCGTCGTAACGGTTGCAAGGTG
>JBJKSP010000095.1:0-12277 GCA_046703865.1 Thiobacillaceae bacterium | reverse complement strand
TGGAAAACGCCAGGGCACTTCACGAACTCGTTGCCGCTCACGGATGGCCCGGCATATCGAAAGTCGGTCTCGAAGGAAGTCGGGCCGCGTGGTTGATTGCCCAACACGCCATCTCCACGCCCGAGCTTCAGAGAGAATTTCTTCGTCTTCTGAAAGCGGCTGCCGACTCGGGTGAGGCGCCAATGAAGCAGGTGGCGTTTCTGACTGACAGAATACGGTTCAACGAAGGCAGGCCGCAGATCTATGGCACGGTTCTCGATTGGGACGAAGGCGGTGCACTGAATTGCGAACTGGAAAACCCGGAGGATGTCGATGCGCGCAGGGCGGCTGTGGGTCTGCCCCCGTTTGACGAATCACTTCGGGAGCACAGAAATGAGGTCGATGCCGAAGGCGGAAATCCGCCCGAGGATTTCGAGGCTTACAAGCAGGCCGGGGATGAATGGGCAAGAAGTGTCGGGTGGAGATGAATGCGTATATTCACTTGAGCCCAAGCGTCTTTACGGATGACTCGTCCCCATATGAAAACATGGATGGGGATTGGGTGTGGGGCCGCATCCCGGTGAAAATCGAGGGCGAGGTGCCGCCCTACCCCGGTGACGCCGAGCCCCCCGTTCAGGCGGACGCAGCCGTACGGCATGACTTGTTTGATCGCCGGACATCAGGAGGAATCTTCTATGCAAGACACAACGGAATCGAAAAATCTGAGCGTGCCCATTCACCGCGACGTGGCCGAGGCGTATGCATTCCTGTCCGTGCCGGAAAACTTCCCGAAGTGGGCAACGGGGCTGGGTGTGTTGCGCAAGACGGGAGAGGATTGGGTCACGGAGACGCCGGAGGGTCCGATGAAGGTCCGGTTTTCGGAGAAGAATCCGTTTGGGGTGCTGGACCACTGGGTGTCCCCGACGCCTGACACAACCCTCTACATCCCGATGCGCGTCGTTCGGAACGGCACGGGGTGCGAGCTGATCCTCACCCTCTTTCGCCTGCCCGGAATGAGCGATGAAAAGTTCGCCGCCGATGCCGAGTGGGTGATGCGTGATTTGAGGTCCGCGAAAGAGGTCCTGGAGGCGGAGCGGCCCTGGAATTGAACGCCCGGCGCATTCGGGAGACCGGTCCTTGAACGCCTACCTTCGCAACCGTTGGATCCGGATCGGGCTTGTTCTGGTCCTGCTGGGCTGGGGGCCGCTGCTGGCCATCGGCTTCCTGGCGGCGGTGGGTCTGTGGCCGGACCCGAATCCCAACCCCATAGGTCCCGGCCTGCTGTTCTTTTTCACGGCCTGGCCCGCCATCCTCTGCTTGGGGGTCGGCATGGTCCAGGTCAGACGTGAACGCGCGGGGAGCCTGCCGGCCGCGGAGCCGCGCGCCGAGGCATTCTCCTGGAGCGATGTATTCCGATCGCTCCCGGGCCGGCTCCTCATCGGTTTTATCGGCGTCGGCCTTGTGGCGTATGGCCTGAAGCATTTTTTCGACCCGCCCGGGGGCCGCGGAGGCGGTGGCGCACTGATCCTTGCCGTGGTGGCGTTTTACTGGGCCATCCGGGGGGAAGCCCCCAGCTGGTTCCGGCGGCGTTTCTGATCAATTGGGCCGCACGCGTAAATCGCTGTCTGTCCCCATCTGCGTCGAGATCGGCCTGCCGATGGCGCTGGGCGAGGCCCGCCGGTGGCCTCCAGTTCCGGCTCGAAATCGGGTAGATTGGTGTTCAGCACTTCAGGCATTGGGATACCCTGTGCAGTGACGTGACCGTTACCGTAAAACTCGCGCAGCGAAACCACATCACTCTCTCCCACCGGGGGAGAGGCAGGAGAGGGGGAAGCGTTCATGGCTGGCCCTCTCCCCAACCCTCCCCCAGAGGGGAGGGGGTTTCATGGGCGGGGGTGGCGTGCCACGCCATGAACGGTCAGGTCGGCTTCGGATGACAGGCTACAGGTGGTCCGAATGTCCGGACGGGTATCCATCGACGGATGAATGACTTGGATGGGGGCGGCTTTTCCTAAGATGCGGTTCATCACGATCAGACGGAACTATCCTCGCAATGCGTTTCGCGGCCCGGCCGCGCTGATGGTGACGGCGCTGTTGCTGGCCCTGGTAAGCGGGCCGGCGCCTGCGGAGACCTGGAAGATGGTGGGCAGCACCGACCACGGCCGCTTCTTCATCGACCTGGATTCGATGCATGTGGTGAACGGCCTGGTGGATTACCGGGAACAGCTCAGGTTCAACACACCGCAGGTCGCCAAGTCCGGCGGCTATACGGTCGAAGTCAGCAGACACTACGTCAACTGCGCCAGGAAGACGGCGGCCGTGCACCAGGACATCCTCTATGCCGCAAACGGCGATGTGGTCGCCATCTATCATTGGGACGAATCGGATATCAGCTTTCGCCAATACCCGCGCAGGTCGCCCGGCGCCACCGAAATCGAGCTTGTTTGCTCGCGGATGCGCGGGAACCGCAACAAATAGCGGGCGTCGATGGTGAGGGTCAGGCACGCTTGATACCGCACCACGCTCCCGTCCCACGCCCCATATGGAACGCAGCTCCACCGATCCGGAATTTCCCGCATGAACATCGAATACCGCGACGACGCCCGGCTCACCGTGGAGGCGGCCATCGACCTCTATCGACGATCCACCCTGGGGGAGCGGCGGCCCATAGACCGTCCGGACATCTTTGAGGGCATGCTCGACCATGCCGGTCTCACGATCACCGCGTGGGACGGGGAACGCCTGGTGGGCATCGCCCGATCCCTCACCGACTTCACCTATGTCGCCTATCTCGCGGACTTGGCCGTGGATGCCGGCTACCAGCGCCGGGGCATCGGCAAACGTCTCATCGGCGAGACCCGGCGGCGGCTGGGGCGGGAATGCATGGTCGTGCTCCTGGCGGCGCCACAGGCCAACGGGTATTACCCGAAGCTGGGTTTCGAGCACAATCCGCGGGCATGGGTGCTCAGGGGCGACTGAACCGCCGGGAAGGATGGGCGCCGCCGGGCGGCCGAACCGCGAATCCCTGCTCCGACGCGGTGCCTGGGTGGATACGCCTACCCCCTCAAGTACGTCCGTCTCAGGCGGCCCGGCCGGGCCTTGGAGTAACGTAGGCCCATCCTCCAACCGCCCGGAGCAGAGCGCATGCCTCTCCCCTTTAGCCGTATTCTTTCCATCCTCGCCGCCTTCGTGTTGGCCCTGCCGGCTTTCAGTGCGCTGGGGGCGACAGCACCCGAGGCGCCCCACTACCGCGTCGTGTTCTCGGTCACCCACAACGACCCGCACGTCTGGAACGAGGTGTTCGGCAATTTCCACAACATCGAGCACGCCCTGGGGCCGAAGAACGTGGAGATCGAAATGGTGGTGTATTCCGATGCCATCGCCATGCTTAGATGGGATTCCCTGGTGGCCAACAAGGTGCAGAATGCCCTGGATGACGGCGTGAAGATCGTGGCCTGCGAGAACACCATGAAGGCCCAGAACCTCACCCGGAGCGACATGCTCCCGGGGATCGGCTACGTCCCGGCCGGGATCGTGGAACTCATCAAGCTCCAGGCGCAGGGCTGGGCCTACATTCGGCCCTGATGGGCGGGCCATACCGTCGCCCAGAAGATTCAGTGCACAAACGGTTTTATCCTCAAGTCCCGAAATCAAGGAGATCCCCATGAAAGCCATCCTTACCTCCATCGCCTTCACCTTCATGCTGCTGGCTACGCCTCACGTTGTCATGGCCGACACCGGCGGCGCCTACAAGGTGGTCATCCAGGTCAGCGACAACGATCCGGCCAAGTGGAACCTGGCCCTGAACAACGCCAGGAACATCCAGAACGATGTGGGCAAGAAGAATGTGCATTTGGAAATCGTCGCCTACGGGCCTGGCATCAACATGCTCAAGTTCGACTCCGTCGTGGAGAATCGGCTTATGGAGGCCGCGGACGCTGGCGTCTTCATCGCGGCCTGCGCCAACACCATGAAGGCACAGAAGCTGACCCCGGCGGATATGAGTCCTGCGGCCCACATCGTGCCCTCCGGCGTCGTGGAGATCCTCAATCGGGAACGGGAAGGCTACAACTACATCCGGCCGTGATGCCCGGGTAGCCCGGCGGACCTGAGTCCGGCGGCCCGGCCGCCGGAGAGGTCGGCTTTGCATTCAAAACCCACCCATAGAACGAAACGGCCTGGGTCCGATCAAACCTGCGAATCTCAACCCGATCCAGGAGGACACCGTCATGGACTACCAACTCGCGGAGCAGCAGGCCACCCAATTGCAACAGCAGTCCCAGGGCATCATGCAGCAGATCCAGGCCCTGGCTCAGCGCCTGCAGACGGATGCCAAGGACGATGCGACCGCCAAGGAACTGACCCTGGCCCTGCGTACCATCGCCCTTTCGGTCCAGGGCTACAACCAGATGGGCGCGCAGCTGATGCAGCAGATGGCCCAATATATCCAGATGCTCGAACAGCAGCTTCAGACCCACCCCCAACCGACGATACAGCCCCGCGGCTGGGCGAGCGGCATGAGCAGCGGATTCGGCGGCGGGGGGTTCATGGGCAATCTCATGACCGGCCTGGGTCAGGGTGCGGGCATGGGCGTGGCCGAGAACGTGGTCAACGACATCTTCAACAGCTTCTGAGCCAGGCGCGAGTCCCTGCCTTTGCGCAGTAGGCGAGAGGATCGACACGATCCTGCCGCAGGGGGTGCGAATCCGGCTCAAAGGCGGTGCCCGGGCAAGCGCCCTCGGAATCGACATCGCCGCGGTGAAGTCGGGCTGACCGTATCGTTCCCGTAGCCGCTGATTGCGCCGCGCCCGGCGTCGGTTGTGTACAAGGGACATCCGTCCGGCGTGAACATGATCCGGCGGGTTGCGGTGAGCCCCGGGTTGAATCCGGGGAGTCTTCACCTGCCCTCAGGTGCCCCCTAATGCCCATCTAATTCTCCATTGCTACCTTCATTTCCACGTGAATGTTCACGGGTATCGAAGGAGCAAACCTCATGAAACGGAAGTTTTATCTTGCAGCCCTGGCCGTACTTTCGGCGACGGCCATCGGCAGCGCATTTGCCGCGAAGCACATGGAAAACGACGCCCTGGCCATCACCTCCGCCAAGATCGGCCTGGTCCAGGCCGCAAGCGCCGCCGAGCGCTACGTGGGCGGCCAGGCCTCACACGCCGAACTGGAGGACGAGAACGGGAAGCTCGTCTACGGCGTGGAGGTGGTCAGGGACCGGAACGTGACCGACGTCAAGGTGGATGCGAACGACGGTGGCATTCTTTCGACCCAGGCGGACAAGGCCGACCGAGAACACGAGGGACGTGGGGAAGAGCGGGACGAGGACTGATCCTGCTACGACCTGGTCGATCTTCAGATCGGCCATGTCCTCTCAGTGAGAAAAGAGAAAGGAGTCGACCATGCTGATAAGGGTGGAAGGTCTCAAACTCTCCCTCGGTCCGGTGACCATCCTCGATGGGGTGAATTTGAGCATGGGAGAGGGAGAGGTCTACGGATTGCTGGGCCCCAACGGGGCGGGCAAGAGCACCACGCTCTCGGTGCTCACCGGTTTGCGTCGCGCGAACGCTGGTCGGGTCGAGGTGCTTGGCCTGGACCCCGCTAACGACCCTCGCGGACTGCGACGCCTGATCGGCGTGCTGGCCGAGGACACCGGCTTCTATGGCTGGATGACTGCGGGGCAATACCTGCGCTTCATGGCCGGCCTGTATGGGCTGTCCCTGACCTCGGACACCCTGGCGCGAAGCCTCGCCCAGGTGGGGCTCAGCGCGGTCGCGAATACAGCGGTCTCGGTGTTCTCCAGGGGCATGAAGCAGCGCCTGGGCCTGGCCCGTGCCCTATTCAATGCCCCGCGTCTGTTAATCCTGGACGAGCCGACTAATGGGCTTGATCCACGCGGACGGAGTGAGGTTCATGATCTACTCATCCGCCTCAGTTCGGAACAGGGGGTCGGCATCCTCCTGTGCACTCACCTGCTGGACGATGTGGACCGGCTGTGCACGCGTATCGGCATCCTGGATGAGGGACGGACCCTGATCGAGGGCGATCTGTCAGAGCTGCTCTCCGCCGGCGATGCAGGAGGCCGATACCGGCTTCGGCTCGGGCAGGCGGAGACACCCGCAGCGCTGCCGGAAGGCATCCGGTTGACCGGGCGTGAAGGGGAATGGGTCCATGTGCGATTGACGCCAGGACTGGACGCAGATCGAGCCTGGCGGCAGTTGATGGACACCGGTTTGCCCTTCACCGAGATTCACGGCGAGTCGGGTGGTTTGGAGGACCGCTATCTTGAGTTGACCGCAAAGGAGGTTGCGGCATGACCCATCCGATCCTGTTGATCGCAAGCAAGGAAAGTGGCGAGGTGCTGGGCAGCGGCCGGGGCCTGGGCTGGCTTCTGGTCCTTGCGGTGGTGCTATCGGTGCTGGCACTCCTGTTGGTCGGCAACACCGAGTTGAGCCTGCTGGACAACGCGGAGGCCGTTTATATAGTCATGGGCACCATCACCGCCCTGGGCGGGCTGCTGGCAGTGGTCCTGGGCAGCGACGCCATCGCCGGGGAACGCGAGCGCGGCAGCTTGATCCCGCTGTTGCTGACCCCCGTGAGCGTCACGGACATCATACTGGGCAAGATGGGGGCGCAGCTCACCGCCTGGATCGTCGGCTATCTGGTGGCATTGCCCTATCTGTGGGCGGTGGGCAGCAGCGGCCAGAACCTGGTGCCCGCGATAGCCTACCTCGCCTTGTTCGGCACACCGCTGGTGCTGGGCTTCGGTTTTTTCGCCCTGGGCCTGTCCGCCCGAACCGGCAGCGTGCGCACGGCCCTGCTCACTGCGCTGGCCGTCCTGATCCTTGCCGCGAGTCCGCTCCTGCTCGGCCCCAGCCTCAGGCAGAGCACCATCGGCCAGGCATTCGACACCGTCAATCCGTTTTCTGCCGCCCTCAACAGCTTCGACAGCGTGGTGGTGGATTCGCAGCCCTTTTCCCTGCAGCTGGCCCGACTCGCCGTGGTGATGCTCTGGCTGCTGGGCACGGCCTGGTTTGCCCGAGCTGGTGCCCGTGTGCTGAATATCTAGGTGAACACCATGAGACTTTGCTCGATCCTGACCTTGGTCGCCGCTCTGGCCTTTGGCGGACCAGCCATGGCCGCACCCGCCGTGACCATCAGCCTCACCCCCGACACGGCCAATCCTGCACGCCCCGAGATGGGCAACTGGCTGCACTTCGTGAGCGGCATCCGCAATATCGGCAACACTCCGCTCTCCGGCCTGGTGGTCTGGATCAGCCTGGTGCGGGTGGACCCCGGTCACGAGCAGCCTGTCGACCTTGAGGACTGGAGCGCCCAAAAGGCGGTCGTCCTCACCAGCCTGGCGCCGGGGGACGAAAACAAGATCGAATGGCCCATGCGCCTGATCCAGGCCGGTGATTACCGTATCGTGGTGAGCGCAGCCGAGCACAGCGCAGCCCAACTCTATGCCAGTCCGTTCACCGACTTCCACGTGCGCCAGAAACCCACCGTTGAATCCGGGCGCATCCTGCCCGTAGCCCTGGGCGTGCCTCTGCTGCTGGCGGTCCTTGCCGCCTGGCGCCTGAGGCGAGGCAGGTGAGGCGAGACGCCGTATGCGTGGCGCGTCCTGGCTGAGACCCAACTTCACCGATACGGGGTAGTGTCTTCACGCCCCACGGGGGCATGGTAACCACTTGACGAACATCGTTCTGAGTCTGATCCATTGGGCAGGCGCCCATCCTGAACTGGCGGGGTTGCTGGTTGCGTCAATCGCCTGTGCCGAATCGCTGGCCTTTGTCGGGCTGATATTCCCTGGCGCCCTCATGATGCTGGGCGCCGGTGCCCTGGTCGGAGTGGGTGCCCTGGGGTTCTGGAGCACCTTGGTGTGGGCGGTCGGCGGAGCAGTCGTCGGCGATGGCCTGAGTTATCTGATCGGACACCGGTTCAAGGACAGACTTCTCCGTCTGCGTTTCGTCCGGGCCCGCCCGGAACTGATCGCGCGCGGCAAGACATTCTTCCAGCGCCACGGGGGCAAGAGCATCCTGCTGGCGCGTTTCGTCGGCCCCGTGCGGCCACTGGTACCGGTGGTCGCCGGCATGCTCGGGATGCCGCCCGGGCGTTTTTATCTCAACAACGTCCTATCGGCCCTGCTATGGGCGCCTGCCTACTTGATTCCGGGCATGGTGTTTGGCGCCTCGCTGGCTCTGGCCGGCCAGGTTGCCGGTCGTCTGGCGTTGCTGTTGGCCGGGCTCGTCCTTTTCCTCTGGCTGGTAGTCGCTATAGCCCGCGCGCTAAACCAGTGGTTTCAGCGTCACGCCGAGGACCTCGCGACCGGGATAGGGCGTTGGGGAGGCCGCCACCGCCTTCTCGCCTGGCTCATCGGCGACCTGCTGGACCCTGAACGACCGGTCTCTCGTCCATTGCTGCTGTGGCTAGCACTCCTGATCGGGGGGAGCTGGCTATTTTTCGGTGTGCTTGAGGATGTCGTGAGTCCGGATGCGCTGGTCTTTGCGGGACAGTCGCTCTACCACTTCCTGCAACAGTTGCGCACCCCCATGGGCGATCGGGTCATGACCGTCATCACCGAGTCGGGCGATAGGGCTGTCGCAGCGCCGGTGGTGGCAGCCGTTCTGGGCTGGCTGCTGTGGCGACGCGCCTGGCGGGATGCGGTGTACTGGGTAACCGCGATCGCATTCGGGTTGCTGGCAGTCGCGGCATTCAAGGTCGGTCTGCATTTGCCGCGCCCAGTGGACCTCTATTCCGGCCTTTCCGCGTATAGCTTTCCCAGCGGACACGCGATGTTGACCACCGTCATCTATGGTTTTCTCGCGGTACTGAGCGCCCCTTCCCTCGCTCCGAGCCGGCGCTGGATGCCCTATGCAACAGCCGCGCTATTGATTTGTGCCATCGCCTTCTCCCGACTGTACCTCGGGGCGCACTGGCTGGTGGACGTGTTGGCCGGGATAGGACTGGGAAGCGCCTGGGTGTCCGTACTTGCGATCGCACGGGCCCGTCGTCCCGACGACCAGAAGCCAGCGCCTGGCCTGGCGCAAATGGCTGCCCTGGTGTTCTTGACCGCGGCGGCATGGCATGTGAACGGGAGATTGTCGTTCGACATGCAGCGTTACGCCGTGCGGGTGCCGGTTCAAGTGATGGACAAGCGGTACTGGTGGGACTCTGGGTGGCGGCAGTTACCCGCATATCGCGTGGACTTGAAAGGCGAGTTGGAGCAACCGCTCAACATTCAGTGGTCGGGAGACATCCAGAAGTTACGCCAGACATTGATGGTCAAAGGATGGCGCAAGCCGCTGGAGCTCACTGGCCGGAGCGCGATGCACTGGCTCATGCCGCGGCCGAACCTGGGAGAGCTCCCGTTGCTTCCCCAACTCCACAATGGACACGATGCCGTCTTGACCCTGATCCATCCGGACGATACCCATACTCGCTCCGGACAACAGCTCATCCTGCGCATATGGCCCACGGCCGTGGCCTTCCCGCAGCTCAATACCCCGGTCTGGGTTGGCAGTGTCAACTGGCAAGGCGTCGAATGCCTTCCGTTGCTGTGTTACCTGGATACTATCGGGGACTACGATGCTGCACTGTCTCGGTTGCGTCCAGGGCTCAGGAACCTGGCCGTTAAGGTGGTGCAGCGGCACGCCGGTACCGGAGAGGACGGCGAACCCTGGAGTGGCGACACATTGCTTGCCGCCGCTTATCGTTGACGATGGGCCAAGCTCACCTGTCCAGCCGGCTCCGTCCCGCTTCAGGCCTCGTAGCAAGCCACTCCCGCCTGATCGCCGCATAATACTTGAAGCGCAGCCATGAAGATGTAAGGACTTTGAGGGTGGCAATCGACCTCTGGCAAGGATCAACGGGGCAATGTCCGCATGGTCCGCTCCGGGTGGGATCGACCGGCCACGATCGCAGGGGCGAGAGCGACAGGGACATTGATCAGGTCGGGCGATAGGGCCATCTTTCGAATATCGTACTCCCCGGATTTGCCAAGTCTGTGTGGATCAATCGAGGCAGCGAACTAATTCTCCGCTAATTCTGCGTTGCTACCGTTGGTCCGGTGACAGTCATGACAAGAAACGATCCATGAATCTTCTCCCCGGTGGACTGGCTGCGATCCTGATCGCGATGACCCTGGCGGGGTGTGCCAGCTACCGGCCCTTGCCGCTGGCGCAGCATCCCGGTCTCTAGCCCTCCCTCGCGGACCTCACTGTCCCAACCGCCAGCCTGCCGTTCCCCGCACTGGCGGCGCACCGCTTCGATCCCAGTGACGGCCTGGACTCGACCGAGGTGGCCATGCTGGCCGTGGCCAACAACCCCGGGCTCAGGCTGGCACGTGCGGATGTCGGCATCGCCCAGGCCCAGGCCTTCAACGCCCATCTGCTGCCCGACCCTCAATTGAGCCTCAGCGCCGATTACCCTCAGCATTCGCCCAACGCCACCAGTAGTGCCTACAACCTGGGCCTGTCCTACGACCTCAACGCCCTGGTGAACCATGCCGCGGGTGTCTCGGCCGCGCGCTCGACGGTGCGCAAGACCCGGCTCGACCTGCTTTGGCAGGAGTGGCAGGTGGTCTCCCGGGCCCGGCTGCTGTTCACGCGCGCCGTGAACGACGACCGTCAGCTGCGCTGGCTCAGGCAGAACCGCGACTTCCTGGCCCGACGCTATCGCCAGGCCAGGGGCGCCCTGGCAACGGGTGACGTGACCCTGGAGGTGGCCGATGCCGCCCTGGTCTCCTGGAAGGACGCGGAACAGCGGGTCGGCGACCTGGAGCGCAAGCGCCTGCAGACCCGCCAGGACCTGAATGCCCTGCTGGGCCTGGAACCCCGGGTAAGGCTCAGGCTGGTGGCGGGTCAGGCCCCGGCGGTGCCCGACCAGGCGGCGGTGCGCCGTGCCCTGGCGGATCTGCCCCGCAGGCGCCCCGACCTGCTGGCCCTGAAGGCCGGTTACGCCGCCCAGGATGCCCGCTATCGCCAGGCCATCCTGGCCCAGTTTCCGCCCTTCAACCTGGGCATCACCAAGGCCCGGGACACCTCCGACGTGCTCACCCGCGGCCTGGCCCTTTCCCTGGCGCTGCCCCTGCTCAACGGCAACCGAGGCAACATCCGCATCCAGGCGGCCACACGCCGGCGCCTCCACGACGAATACCAGAACCGCCTCGACACGGCCCATGCCCAGGTGGAGCAGCTGATGGAGGACGACCGCTTGCTTGCGGCCCAGCTCAAGGCCGGCGAGGCCGTCCTGCCCATGCTGGACCGGGCCGCCGCGAATGCCCGACGGGCCCTGGCCGCAGGCGATCTGGACGGCCCCGGCGAGGCCGCGTTCGAGTCCGCCCGCATCGCCAAGCACCTGGAAGTGGACGGCCTGCGCGAGTCCCTGGCGGAAAGCCGCATCGCCCTCCTGGCCCTGCTGGGCGGCGATTTCGCGACGGCCGACTCCCACTGGCCTGCATCGGAGGACACACGGTGACCCGGCATCTCCTGATCCTGTGGCTGCTGCTTTGCCTGGGCACTATCGCCCCGGCCCTCGCCGAGGGCGGCGTCAGCGCCCTGGTGAAGACCGCGCCCCTGAGCCGGCGCACCCTGGCCATCCGGGTCACCGGATATGGCACCGTGTTGCCGGAGAGCGGCGCGACGGTGAACCTCAATTTCCCCACGGCGGGAATCGTGGATCGCCTGCGGGTCCTGCCGGGCCAGCGCGTGAAACGGGGACAGACGCTGCTGGAGGTCACCACCGATCCGGCCGGCACCCTGGCCTTCCAGGAGGCCGAGAGCGCCGTCGCACTGGCACGCAACGAGCTCGTCCGGAGCAAGAAGCTGCTGGCCCAGCAATTGGCCACCCGGGCCCAGGTGGATAGCGCCGCCAGGGCCCTCAGGGATGCCCAGGCGGGCCTGGCGGCCCAGCGCGCCCTCGGCCGGGGCAGGCGCCAGGACCGGCTCAGGGCCCCGTTCGACGGCCTGGTGGCGTCCATCGCCGTGGCCCAGGGTGACCGTTTCGCCGCCGGCGCCAACCTGGTCCAGATGAGCCGGACCGCTTATCTGCGCGCCGAGCTGGGGGTGGAGCCGGAGGACAGCCGCAGGTTGGGCCCCGGCATGGCCGTGCGCCTGGTCTCGGTGTTCGATCCCGCCCACGGCGTGGAAGGCGAGATCCGCCAGGTAGGCGGGCAGATCGACCCCCGGACCCAGCTGGTGGACGTGACCGTGCGCTTTCCCGGCGCCTCCTTCCTGCCGGGCACGCGCCTGCGCGGCGATATCGCCGCGGTCCGTCGCCGGACGGTGGC
>JBJKSP010000094.1:0-5683 GCA_046703865.1 Thiobacillaceae bacterium | reverse complement strand
ACCACGTGGTTCTGTCCACTTCCCTGGCCGGTGTGGTGTCGGAACAGATGGCCACCGTGGGGCCCCGGGTGGACGCTACCGCGCCCCTGATCCGGTTCGTGCGGCTGGACCCCTTGTGGCTGGAGATCCAGGCGCCGGCGGAGGTGGCCGAATTGGTCCGGGTGGGCCAGGAGGTCGGCGTGCCGGGCACGGCCGCCGTCGGCAGGGTGGTGTCCGTGGGCCGCGACGTGAGCGCTGCCCAGACCGTAACCGTCCGCGCCCGGGTAAACAACGCGGGGGGCCTTCTGCGTCTCAACCAGAACGTGTCCGCCCGCCTCGAGGGCGTGGCCGGTGCCAGGCAGTGGCACGTGCCGGTGAGTGCGGTGGTGCGCGCCAAGGGCGGAACCTGGGTCTTCGTGGGCGTGAAGGGTGGGGTCGAGCCGACGCCGGTGAAGGTGCTCGGCCAGTCCGCCCAGTCCGTGGCGCTGGACGGTCCCTTCAAGGGGGACGAACAGGTCGCCGTGGAAGGCGTGGCGGCCTTGAAGGCCGCCTGGCTGGGCATGGGGGGCGAGTGATGGGCGGCGTTCTTTCCGCGGCAGACGCCGCGTGCCTGGTCCGTTTCCGGGAGGCATCATGCTTGCACGCCTGACCGAATTTTCCCTCACCCAGCGCCTGTTGACCCTGGGCCTGGTGCTGCTCCTGACGGTGGCGGGCATACAGGCTTGGCGTGCCCTGCCCATCGACGCCTTCCCGGACGTCTCCACCACCCAGGTGAAGATGATCCTCAAGGCCCCAGGCATGACCCCGGAAGAGGTGGAGAGCCGCATCACCGCGCCCGTCGAGATGGAGATGCTGGGCATTCCCAAGCAGCGCATCCTGCGCTCGGTCTCCAAGTACGGATTGACGGACGTCACCATCGACTTCGAGGACGGCACCGACATCTACTGGGCGCGTCAGCAGGTGGCCGAACGGTTGAACGGCGTGCTGCCGGACCTTCCCGAGGGGGTGAGCGGCGGCCTGGCCCCCATCACCACGCCCCTGTCCGAGATGTTCATGTTCACCGTGGAAGGCGACGGCGTGAGCCTGGCCGAGCGCCGGGCGCTGCTGGATTGGGTGATCCGTCCCAAGCTGCGCACCCTGCCGGGGGTGGCCGACGTGAATGCCCTGGGCGGACTGGTGAAGACCTTCGAGGTGGTGCCGGACAACGCCGCCATGAGCGCCCGGGGCGTCACCCTCACGGAACTGCGCGACGCCATCCAGGCCAACAACCGCAATGACGGGGCGGGCCGCCTGACCGAGGGCGAGGAGGTCTGGCTGGTGAGGGTGGAAGGTGCGGTGAAGACCCTGCAGGACCTGGCCGGCATCGTCGTGAAGACCGTGGACGGGATCCCCGTGCGGGTCTCGGACGTGGCCCGGGTGCGCCTGGGCAGCCTGACGCGCTACGGCGGCGTGACCAAGGACGGCAGGGGCGAGGCGGTGGAAGGCCTGGTGCTGGGCCTGCGCGGCGCCAATGCGCAAAAGGTGGTGCAGGCGGTGAAGCAGCGCCTGGCCGAGATCGCGCCCACCCTGCCCAAGGGGGTCCGGATCGTGCCCTTCTACGACCGCTCCGCCCTGGTGGAACGGGCGGTGGGCACCGTGTCCAAGGCCCTGGAGGAGGCCACCGTCCTGGTCCTGGTCCTGCTGTTCCTGTTCCTGGGCAACCTGAGGGCGGCCCTCACCGTGGCGATGACCCTGCCCCTGGCGGCCCTGGCCACCTTCCTTCTCATGCAGCGCTTCGGCCTGTCGGCCAACCTCATGAGCCTGGGCGGGCTGGCCATCGCCATCGGCATGCTGGTGGACGGCGCGGTGGTGGTGGTGGAGAACATCGTCAGCCATTTGGCGGACGAGGGTCCGGCGCGGGCCGATGCCTCGGGGGCCGGCGCCAAGCCGGTGCCCTCGGGCGGCCAGGGTTCGAGCGCGGCGGATCGAGGGCACCCCATGCCCAAGCTGCACCGGGTGTTCCGCGCGGTCCGTGAGGTGGCCACGCCCACGGCCGCAGGGGTGCTGATCATCATGATCGTGTTCATGCCCCTGCTGACCCTGGAGGGGCTCGAAGGCAAGCTGTTCATCCCGGTGGCCCTGACCATCGTGTTCGCGCTGGGCGCGGCCCTGCTGCTTTCCCTCACCCTGGTACCGGTGATGTCCGCCTATCTGCTCAAGGAGGGCGGCCACGGCGATCCCTGGTTGGTACGCCTGGCCATGCGCCTCTACACGCCCGTCCTGGATTTCGCCCTGGCCCGCACCCGGTGGGTGATGGTCTCCGCGGGAGGGCTCCTGGCCCTGGCCGTGGTGCTCTATCCCCTCATCGGCAAGTCCTTCATGCCCACCCTGGACGAAGGCGACATGCTGATCCAATTGGAGAAGCTCCCATCCATCAGCCTGGAGCAGAGCATGGCCCTGGACCGCAGCGTGCAGCGGGCATTGCTCAAGCGGGTGCCGGAGGTGGCGGGGGTGGTGGCCCGCACCGGTTCCGACGAACTGGGCCTGGATCCCATGGGCCTGAACCAGACCGATTCCTTCCTGGTGCTGAAGCCCCGGGATCAATGGCGCAAGCCGGACAAGGACTGGCTCATGGAGGAGATCCGCAAGGTCATGGCGGACTTCCCGGGCGTGACCTACGGCTTTACCCAGCCCATCGACATGCGGGTGTCCGAGATGCTCACCGGATCCCGGGGCGACCTGGCCATCAAGGTGTTCGGCCCCGACATCAATACCCTGAACGGCCTGGCGGGCGCGGTGGAGACGACGCTGAAGAAGATCCCCGGCGCCGAGGACGTGTTCAGTCTCAAGAACGAGGGGGTCCAGTACTTCAAGGTGGAGGTGGACCGCCTCGCCGCGGGCCGCTACGGCCTGACCGTGGATGACATCTCCGCCTTCCTCCGGGCACATATGGAAGGCCTGAGGCTGGGCGTCGTGCAGGAGGGTGTCCGGCGCACGCCCTTGGTACTGAGGGCAGGGGAGGATGTGCGCATGTCGCCGGCCCTGTTCGAAGCCCTGCGCATCCCGACCCGGGTCGGCATCGCCATCCCCCTCCGGGAGGTGGCACGGCTGGTGCGCACCGACGGCCCGGTGGCGGTGAACCGGGAGAACGCGGCGCGCTACGTGACCATCCAGTGCAATGTGGCGGGCCGTGACCTGGTGGGCTTCGTGGACGAGGTGAAGGCCAGGATCGGCCAGGAGGTGAAGCTGCCGGCCGGTTACCAGGTCGTCTACGGCGGCCAGTTCGAGAACCAGCAGCGCGCCGCCGCCCGGCTGGCCGTGGTGGTGCCGGTGGCGCTTGCCCTGATCTTCGTCCTGCTGTTCGCGACCTTCAAGTCCATTCGCCAGGCCACCCTGGTCATCGCCAACGTGCCCTTCGCCATGGTGGGCGGCATCGCGGCCCTTTGGGTGAGCGGCGAATACCTGTCGGTCCCGGCCTCCGTGGGCTTCATCGCCCTGCTGGGCATCGCCGTGCTCAACGGGGTCGTGCTGGTGAGCTACTTCAACCAGCTGGCCGGCCAGGGCATGGCGCCGGCGCGGGTGGTGCGTGAGGGCGCCCTGAGGCGCCTGAGGCCGGTCATGATGACCGCCAGCATCACCGCCTTCGGCCTCATCCCCCTGCTCCTGGCCACGGGCCCGGGTTCGGAAATCCAGAAGCCCCTGGCCATCGTGGTGGTGGGAGGCCTGGCGACCTCCACCGCCCTGACCCTGATCCTGCTGCCGGTGCTCTACCGGCGCTTTATCCTGAAAGGTGCCTGACATGAGTCTGGTTCAATTGACCCTGGCCGCGCCGCGACATCTGGAAGAGGAATTGATCGAACAACTCCTCACCCATCCGGACTGGGCGGCCGGCTTCACCCTGTACAGGGCCGAAGGCTACAGCCATCACCACGCGGCCCTGAGCGCCCAGGAACTGGTGCGCGGCCGCACCCAGCGCGTGACACTCCAGATCGTACTGGAGGCGGACCACGCCGACGCCCTGCTGGCCCATCTCAGGCATCGTTTCCCAAAGCCGGACGTGGCCTGGTGGACGACGCCGGTGATGGGGTTCGGGAGACTGGCATGAAACGTATGAGACCGTCCTGGCGGCTGCCGTCCGTCTTGCCCAGGCTGAGGGCTGCCGGGGTCTTTGCGGCCGCCGCGATCCTTCCCGGCTGGGCCTTGCCGGCGGAGGTCCCCCCCGCCGATCTGCCTCCTGTCCAGGCCGTGCAGGCCGCCCTGGACAACCACCCCACGGTCAGGGCGGCCCGGGCCGATCTGGCGGCGTCCCAGGCCGACCACCTGCGACTCCGGGCGGGGGGCTACGAGTACGGCCTCCGTCTCATGTCCCAGCGGCGCAACGTTTCCGGCGGGCCCGACTACACGGAATGGCAGGCGGGGGTGGAGCGCGGTTTCCGATTGCCGGGCAAGTCGAGGCTGGACGACCGGATCGGCGCCGCCGCCGTCGGGGAGGCGGAGGAGCGGGTGGGAGACGCCCGCCACGAAACGGCCCGAAAGATCCTGGGCCTCTGGTACAGGGCGCTCCAGGCCGAGGCCGACAAAGCCCTGTGGCGCGAACAGGTGGGGCTGCTGGGGGCCCAGCGGACCATCGTGGAAAAGCGCGTCAAGCAGGGCGATGCCGCCCGCCTGGACGGACTGCAGGCGGACGCCGCACTGGCCCAGGCCCGTTCCCAGGCGGGTCTGGCCCAGGCCAGGCTGCAAACGGCGCTTGCCGAACTCAAGGCCCGATTCCCGGAGCTGCCCGCCCCGGCCGACGAGGGCGCCGAACCCGCCATGCCGGCGGGCGGCATGGCGGACTGGATCGGCCACACTCTGGGGCACAACCATGAATTGCTGGCAATACGACGTGCCGTGGAACGCGCCCGGCTGTTGACCCGCCGGGCCGAAGCGGACCGGCTGCCCGATCCCACCCTGGGCCTGCACCTGGCGCACGAACAGGGCAACGAAAGGCTGGTGGGCATCAGTGTGGCCATTTCCCTGCCGGGGGAGGGCAGGCGTGCCCAGGCACGCGTCTACCGGAACCAGGCCGAGTCCCTCGCCGAACAGGAAGATGCGGTCCGCCGTCGCCTGTCGGCCGAGGCTTCTGCCAACTGGCAGCAGGCCGCTTCGGGGGTGGAGAGCTACGGCCGCCTGCGGGATGCAGCCCAGGCCGTGAGCAGGCATGCAGACCTGGCCCGGCGCGCATATGAGCTCGGGGAATTGAGCCTGGCCGAAACCCTGATCGCGCGCCGCAACGCCCTGGACGCCGCCATGGCGGCAAGTCAGGCCCGTCTGGGCGGCAACGAGGCCGTGGCCAGGTTGCTCCTGGACGCCCACCGGCTGTGGTCACCCGGGTCAGACGAGGAGCATCGCTGATGCAGCCTGCCGCCGCGCGTGCGTGATTGAGGGCCGGGCGGGCGGCGCTCAGCCTTGGCGAATGGCCTGGGCCGTCGGGCCGTACCGGCGGACCAGTTCCTCCGCGGGCAAGGCCCGGGCATAGCGGTAACCCTGCATCTTGTCGCAGCCGGCACGCATGAGGTAGTGCTCCTGGTCCTCCGTCTCGACCCCTTCGGCGATGGTCTCCAGCCCCAGGATGTGGGCCAGGCTGATGACCGCCTCGGCGATGGCGCAATCGTTGGCATCGCCCGGAATGTCCTGCACGAAGGAGCGGTCGATCTTGAGGTTGTCCAGGGGGAGCTGCCTGAGA
>JBJKSP010000093.1:0-3312 GCA_046703865.1 Thiobacillaceae bacterium | reverse complement strand
AAAGGCTCGGAATTGGTGGATGGGATGAAGGCCTGCCTGCCTGGGACGGTCCAGGTCACCGGTGGTCTGACAGGTGACGGTGCACGCTTCCGGAACACCCTGGTCATTGCCGATGGACCACCCGACGAGTGGCAGGTGGCCGCACTGGGCCTGTACGGCGATCGCGTGCAGGTCGGATGCGGTTCCCTCGGGGGCTGGGATCCGTTCGGTCCGGACCGCCTCATTACGCGTTCTCTCGGCAACGTGCTCTACGAGTTGGACGGCCAGTCCGCCCTGGCCCTGCACGATGAACACAACACGGACGCAGGTATCGTGCGCACCATCCTGTCGGTGGACGAGGCCGAGCAGTCCATGACCTTCGCCGGTGACGTGCCTGAAGGGATGTACGCCAGGCTCATGAAGGCGAACTTCGACCGTCTGGTGGAAGGCGCGTCGGGGGCGGCACGTGCGGCTCGGGCGGGCATGCTCACGGCTGGCCCCGAACTGGCGGTGCTCATCAGTTGCGTCGGGCGCAAACTGGTCCTCGGCCAGCAGGTGGAAGAGGAAGTGGAGGGGGTGCGTAACGTCCTGGGCCCTGGCACGGTCCTGGCCGGCTTTTATTCCTACGGCGAGATCTCCCCCTACACGCCCACCGCCCGTTGTGAGTTGCACAACCAGACCATGACCATCACCACCTTGAGCGAAACCTGAGGCCATGCATCCTCTGCTCGCCCGCCAGGTCCGCTTGCACCTGGGCGATGCCGCCGCCCAATCCGCTGAACTGAAGCCATTCCTGGAGGCGGTGGATGCGGCCTATGTGCAGGCCGATGCCGACCGGCGCATGGTGGACCATTCCCTGAACCTGATGTCACAGGAGCTCACCGAACGCAACCGCCAGTTGCGTGCCGAACTGGTGAAAGAGCAGCGGGCGGAGGCGGCATTGCATGTGGAGAAGAGCGAACAGGCCGCCCTGATCAAGCGTCTGGAAGAGGCCCACAACCAGCTTCTGCAGTCGGAGAAGATGGCCTCCATCGGCCAATTGGCGGCCGGCGTGGCCCACGAGATCAACAACCCCATGGGCTTTATCAATTCCAATCTCGGCACCCTGCGCGGCTACGTGGACGCACTGCTGAACATGCTGGCAATCTATGAAGGGGCCGAGGCCGACCTTTGCCCGGGGTCGGCTGCCCCGGAACGCCTGGCAGCGGCCAAGCGCGAGACGGATCTCGCTTATCTGAGGGAGGACATCCTGGCGCTCCTGGATGAGTCCCGCGAAGGCAGCGGGCGGGTCCGGCGCATCGTTCAGGACTTGAAGGATTTCTCCCATGCCGACCCTGGCGAATGGGTGCTGGCCGACCTGCACAGGGGGCTGGACTCCACCCTCAACGTGGTGAACAACGAAATCAAGTACAAAGCGGAGGTCGTCAGGGAATACGGTGAACTGCCCATGATCAGGTGCCTGCCCGCCCAACTCAACCAGGTATTCATGAACCTGTTGGTCAACGCCGCCCACGCCATCGAGGGGCATGGCACCATCCGCGTGCGCACCGGCACTGCGGAAGACGAGGTCTGGGTGGAGATCTCGGACACGGGGAAGGGCATCCCCGAAGAGATCCGCAACAAGATATTCGACCCTTTCTTCACCACCAAGCCGGTGGGGAAGGGTTCCGGCCTGGGCCTGTCGATCTCCTACGGGATCGTGCAGAAGCACGGAGGCCGCATCGAGCTGGAAAGCCAGGTGGGCCACGGCTCCAGCTTCCGGGTCGTCCTGCCGATGACGCCTGCGCAAGGAGTTGAGGAATCCCATGGCTGAAGACTCAACGAGCGCCACCCTCCAAGCCACCCTGCTGTTCGTGGACGACGAATCCTCCATCCTGTCTTCCCTCAAGCGCCTGTTCCGGCCCCATGGCTACCGTATCCTCACCGCCGAGAGCGGCCCCGAGGCGCTGGGGGTGATGGAAAGGGAAGGGGTGGACCTGATCGTCTCCGACATGCGCATGCCTCATATGGACGGTGCCCGCTTCCTGGAGCAGGTACGCCAGCGCTGGCCCGATCCGGTGCGCATCCTGCTCACCGGCTACGCCGACATGGAAGCCACCATCGCCGCCATCAACCGGGGTGAGATCTACCGTTACATTACCAAGCCCTGGGATGACAACGACATCGTCCTCACGGTACGCGAAGCGCTGGAGCGCAAGCGCCTGGAACTGGAAAATAAACGGCTCAGCGCCGTGGTCCAGGCCCGGAACGAGGAGCTCAAGGCGCTCAACGCGGATCTGGAGCGCCAGGTGGAAGCGCGCACGGAAGAGCTGCGCAAGGCCCTCAAACTGGTCCAGAGCGCCAACGGCCGGCTCAAGACTGGCTTTGTCTCCACCGTGCAGGCCTTCTCCGGCTTGGTGGAGATGCGGGGCAAGAACCTGGCCGGGCATGCCCGACGGGTGGCCGAGCATGCCCGCATCCTGGCGCGGGACCTGAGGTTGGAAGAGGCGGCCCAGCAGGACGTGCTGTTTGCCGCCCTGCTTCACGATATCGGGAAGATAGGCCTGCCGGACGCCATCTTGGACCGGCCCCTCAGCGCCCTGAATGCGGACGAGAAGGCCGAGTTGATGCGACACCCTGAACGGGGCGAGCAGGCCTTGATGCAGATCGAGCAGCTACGCGGGGCCGCTCGGCTGATCCGGCATCACCACGAGCATTTCGACGGCACCGGCTATCCGGATCGGCTGACCGGTCTGGCGATCCCCATGGGCAGCCGCATCATCGCCGCAGTGAACGACTACGACGGCCTGGTCAGCGGGACGCTTACCCAGCAACCCATGCGGCCCAACGATGCCCTGGCCTTCCTGATGGAAAACCGGGGCAAACGCTATGATCCCCAGGTCATCGACCACTACTCGGTCGTCCTGACCGAGCAACTCAGGGACGTCATCGACGAGATCCCGGTGCGCCCCACCAGCCTGACACCGGGCATGGTCCTGTCACGCGACCTGCGACATCGCGACGGCTACATGCTCTTGGCCAAGGGCTACGTGGTCGATCCTGCCGTGATCGCCCAGTTGGCCAAGATCGAGGCCACCGAAGGGCATCCCATGATGGTCTATATCTGCCGGTCACCCCCTACCGCATAGGGAGGGAAGGCGATAACGGCTACACGGCCCAGACTCAGGTCAGGGCGATGGCCAGGTAAATGGCATATAGAGCGCCATTTACCGACAGGTGCCAGACCCGCAGTTGGCCCTGCCGCAGCAAGAGGCGCAGCCAGGTGGCCGCCAGCAGGGTGATGACCACGCCGGAAAGGACCTCTCTGCGGGGTGACCACGGGGTCAGGAGGAT
>JBJKSP010000092.1:0-3271 GCA_046703865.1 Thiobacillaceae bacterium | reverse complement strand
CTGACCGAGCTGAAGTTTGCCGAGGAGAAATGGCCTTCCCCGGCCGGACATGCCCTGCCGGTCATGGTAAAGCCAACCGATGCAGCGCAGATCCCCGCCTATCTGCGCGCGGTGGTCATCCTGCGGCCGGATGGAAACGTCGCCGCTGAAGTGCTCGCCGCGGTGGATCGCATGTTGAAGCCGCGATGGCAGCGGCTCATGCGCCGCTATGCGGTTGCCCTCGCTGCGGTTGTCTTGCTGGCAGGCGGCTTGTTGGCGTGGCGTGCCGTCCAGACCTCACGCCTGTGCGGCCAGGCGCATGACCTGGCAAAGGAGGCCAGGCTTCAACAGGAAGCGGGAGACTACGCCTCCGCCTGGAACCATTTCGCCAATGGACTCGCCGTCTGCCCGGGTAGTGAGGAAGCCACGCGGGGAGAGGAAGGCTTGGCGATGGCGTGGCTGGAAAACATGCGCGTCACGGAAGGCAAGGAGACGTTCACCGACATCGTCAGGAAGGTGGAACCGGTGCTTTCGCGGGCCGCCGTCTCCAGTGACCATCATCGGGCAGCCGATGCACTCGCTCACCTCGGGTGGGGCGACTTTCTGCGCGGGCGAGAAGGAGAGGGTGGGCTTGATCCGGTTCGCTATTACCGCCGAGCCCTGCACCTTGATCCGCAAAACCCCTATGCGCACGCTTTCTGGGGACACGATATCCTGGTGAACGGGGGAGACGTGCAAGAGGCCATGGCTCACTTCGATCGGGCACTCGGGTCACCCGCCCATCGACCGTATGTGCGGAGTCTGGAAATCTCCGCCCTGATGTGGAGGGGCGGAACAAAGCAGGAGGACGAAATCCTCCGGATCGTGAACAAGATGCGGCTGAACAATGAAGCCATTCCCGTAATCGCGGGGGAATCGATGGTTCCGCGCATTTGGGATCTGTACTACAGCCGCATGATCCACGGCCACCAAAAGGAAGACTTTCTCTCGGTATTGCCCGCATCGGATCAGCTCGACACGTTCCGGTGGCTCTTTCCGCAGTACGACAATACAACCAACCGCTACGCCTACCTGTTCATGCTCGCGCAACTTCAGGAACACCAGGGGGACCGGGCGGATGCGTTCGGAAACTATCAAATGGTTGCAAACCTGCTGGCGGCGCAGGGAGCATCCGGAGGATCGATCGCCTTAGCCGCACTCGACGCCGTGAAGCGCCTACAACGTCATTGAGTCACTGGACTGAATGACTCCTTTTCGTGGACATGGGCGAGGGAACGCATAGAGGTGAACCAGATTTTCGGCTCCCCCGGCTTGGGCGTGCATTCGCTCCTGGCGATGGCGAGCATGCGCGCCCGGAATTTCCCTGGGGCATGATGCCGATTCTGGCTTGTCTCATTTGTGCACTTCCTTCAATACGCGATCCACTTCCGCGAAAAAGTCCGCCAGCGGCGGCCCGGCAGACTTGAACTTCTTCGGCGGCTTGGGAACCTTCCGCTCCCCCCATTATTCCCTGGTGGCCATAGCGCTCAGTCTTCACCGCCCTTCTTGAGCAGGTCCTTGAGGTCGCCGAAGGGGTTGTGGGTGGCGGGGGCGGACGGTTCCTTCGCTGTGGAAGTGCCAGCCAGGTATTGGGCATCCGTGTCCCGGCTGTGCTCGGCGTCGTGGCAGTAGACGCACAGCAGCTCCCAATTGCTGCCGTCGGGCGGGTTGTTGTGGTGGTTGCCGTCCTTGTGGTGCACCGTGAGCTGGCCCAGGTTCTGGCTGGTAAAGCTGCGGCCGCAGTGGGTGCAGACCCATGGGAAGAGCTTGAGGGCCTGGTCGCGGTAGGTCTTGGCGCGCTCGTCGCTCTGGCGCCGTGCCTCGGCGACGACGCGGTCGAGTCGGGCCTGGTCGGGTCGGGTGTGCTTCATGGCCCTGGGGGAACCTCCTCGCCGGGCGGACGGCTGGTGCATCCTTGAACCGATTCTGGTCCCCGGCGTGGGCGGCCGCAAGCCGGGTCGTCCCCGGGGGTTTCTGAACCGCTTTCGTGCTTCCGTACCTCGGCACGAACGGAGGTGGGGAGGGGCGTGGTGCGACGAGGGGATCGTCCTCACGCCTTCAGGGCTTGCGCGCTTCCAGCCAGGCCTTCAGGGCCGCCGCGTTGTTGAGCTGGGTCTCCTTGGAGGCGAACAGCAGGGTCAGAGTGCCGGCACGCGCCTTTTCCAGCAGGGCCTCAACGGTTTCCGCCGCCTCCGTCCGGGCGTCGAGCTCGGCGTGGTAGCGGCGCAGGAATTCCGGCCAGCGTTCGGGTTCGTGGCCATACCAGCGGCGCAGGGCGTCGGAAGGGGCCAGTGCCCGGGCCCAGAGGTCGATGCGGGCGTCGGCCTTGGCGAGCCCCCTGGGCCAGAGCCGGTCCACCAGCACCCGGAAGCCGTCGCCGGATTCGGCCGGTTCGTACACGCGCTTGGTTCCGATCATCACGGTGCCCCCAATCCCGACGGACGACTGGACCTGGCAGGGGGACCGGCTTCACCGTCTGGCCCCTCAGCAAACCGGCCTTGACCGACGCCGTCTGAATCCATCGCATTTGGCGGCAAGATCGAAACTTGCTGCTTCCCAGCTGCGTTTTCGCGGCAAAGCATGGGTGAAATTATCGTCAACACGCCCTAGAATTCCTGTCTTTGATTTAGCAGGATTTTCACTCCATGTTCGCCGCCGACCAAACCATCCAGAACACCGATCCCGAGCTGTGGGTCGCCATGCAGAACGAGGCCCGGCGCCAGGAGGAGCACATCGAGCTGATCGCCTCGGAGTACTACGCCAGCCCGGCGGTGATGGAGGCCCAGGGGTCGGTGCTCACCAACAAGTATGCGGAGGGCTACCCGGGCAAGCGCTATTACGGCGGCTGCGAATACGTGGACATCGCCGAGCAGCTGGCCATCGACCGGGTCAAGCAGCTGTTCAGGGCCGACTACGCCAACGTGCAGCCCCATTCGGGCTCCCAGGCCAACGCGGCGGTCTACCTGTCCATGCTCCAGCCCGGGGACACGATCCTGGGCATGTCCCTGGCCCACGGCGGCCACCTGACCCACGGCGCCAGCGTCAACTTCTCCGGCAAGCTGTTCAAGGCCGTCACCTACGGCCTGCACCCGGAGACCGAGGTGATCGACTACGACCAGGTGGAACGCCTGGCCCACGAGCACAAGCCCCGGATGATCGTGGCCGGGGCCTCCGCCTACGCCCTGGTCATCGACTGGAAGCGCTTCAAGAAGATCGCCGAGGCCGTGGGGGCCTGGCTGTTCGTGGACATGGC
>JBJKSP010000091.1:0-4110 GCA_046703865.1 Thiobacillaceae bacterium | reverse complement strand
GTCCCAGCCCGGCAGGCACGCCATCACGGGCAAGTCCATCGCAGCCATGCGGCCTGCCGTCGAGCCCACCCGGCTGACCAACTTCCACAAGACGGAAAAGTGGTTCCGGCGCAACTGCAGGGAGGTGGTCGGCCGCGAATGCACGCCCGCGGAAAAGGCCGACGTGGTGAAGTACCTGATGGAAGGGAGACGGACATGAAGGCCCTGCTTAGCCTTGCCGCCCTCGCCTTCCTGGCGTCCCTCCAGGCCCCCCCGGCACTGGCCGAGGACGGTGACATGCCGACCGCACCCGGGAATCCCGTCTGGCGCAGCGAGTGCGGCAGCTGCCACGTGGCCTATCCGCCCGGACTGCTGACGGCGCCGGACTGGCGCAGGATCATGGCCGGCCTGGAGCGCCATTTCGGCAGCGATGCCAGCCTGGACGACAAGACCCGGCGTCAAATCCTCGCCTTTCTGGAGCGCCATGCCTCGCGTTCCGGCCGCCACACCTCCCCCGACGGCCGCATCACCACGACCGCATGGTTCCGAAGCGAGCACCGCGAGCTGCCCGCATCCATCTGGCGAGGCGGGCGCGTCAAGAGCGCCGCCCAGTGCGAGGCATGCCATACCGGTGCGGCCGAGGGCCGCTACGGCGAGGCGGAGATCCGCCTGCCCGGGGGCGGGAGGGCCGAACCATGAACAGGGTCCTGGTCTGGGACGTCCCCACCCGCGTGGGGCACTGGCTGCTGGCCTGCTGCTTCGCCGTCGCCTACCTCACCGGCGAGTCCGAAACCCTGCGCCTCGTGCACGTGGCGGCCGGGATGGGCATGACGGCCCTGGTGGCGCAGCGCCTGGTCTGGGGCGTGGCGGGCAGCCGCTACGCCCGCTTTTCGAGCTTCCTCCGGGCACCGTCGGCCGTCCGGCGCTATCTGGCCGGCCTGATCCAGGGCCGGGCGGAACACTGGGCGGGCCACAACCCGGCGGGCGGCTACATGATCCTGGCCCTGCTGGCGTCCACCGTGCTGGTGGCGGCCACCGGACTTGGGGTTTACCTGGAGTGGGGCGGTGACTGGCTGGAAGAGGCCCATGAGTTCCTGTCCGGCCTGATGCTTGCCGCCGTGGGGCTTCACGTGGCCGGCGTGGTGGTCTCCAGCCTGCTGCACCGGGAGAACCTGGCCCGCGCCATGGTGACCGGACGCAAGCGCGGCGCCGCGGCCGAGGCCATCCCCGGCGCGCGGGCCTGGGCCGTGGTCCTGCCCCTGGGGGCACTGGCGGGCGGGATCTGGCTGGCCATGCAGATTTGAGCCCAAGCGACAGCCTTCGGTGCAGCCGCCCCGGTCAGTGGTGCCTATCGCCCTTCCCCGCCGCTCACCGCCGCCAGGATGCCCTGGAGCAGGGCGATGGGCGTGGGGGGGCAGCCCGGGACCTCCACGTCCACCGGGATGACGTTGGCGATGCGTCCCAGGGAGGCGTAGTTCTCGCCGAACAGCCCGCCGATCTCGCCGCAGCCGCAGGCGCACTCGCCCATGGCCACCACCCACTTGGGCTCGGGGGTGGCCTCGTAAGTGCGCCTCAGGGCCGTCTCCAGGTGGCGCGAGACCGGGCCGGTGACTAGCAGCAGGTCCGCGTGGCGCGGGCTGGCGGCGAACTTCACGCCCAGGCCCTCGATGTTGTAGTGGGGCCCGTTCAGGGCGTGGATCTCCAGCTCGCAGCCGTTGCAGGAGCCGGCGTCCACGTGGCGCACCACCAGCGCCCGGCCGAACACCCGCAGGATCTCGGCGTGCAGCTCCTGCTCCCGGATGCGCAGGCCGGGATCGGACGGCGGCGCGGGTTCGGAGACCCGGCCGGTCTTGAAGAGCTTTTGCAGGATCAGGTGGGTGGCCATGTCTTGTTGGGGATGGGTGATGGGGAATGGGGGAATGGAAAAGGTTGGGGCCATGGGCGGTCCTGTCCCATCCCCCATCCCTCATTCCCCATTCCCGGTCTCACAGGTCGTGCCCGCTGTAGGACAGGTTGAACGACTTGTTGATGAGGGGGAAGTCCGGGACGATGTTGCCCAGGATGCCCACCTCCAGCAGGGGCCAGTTCTGCCATGACGGGTCGTGGGGATGGACCCGGTCCAGCCGGTTGTCGGCGCCGATGCGCAGGGCCACCAGCACCGCGCCGCGCCAACCCTCCACCCAGCCCAGGCCCTCGCACACCTTGTCCACCGGCTTCAGCTCGGCACGGATCGCACCCGCCGGCAGTCGCCGGACGATCTCCCGGATCAGGCGCAGGGACTCGAACACCTCGGCGAAGCGCACCTCGGCCCGGGCCAGTACGTCCCCCCGGCGGTGGGTGGCCAAGTTCACCTCCAGGCGGTCGTAGGGCGGCTGGGGGAACTGGACCCGGGCATCCCAGGCCTGGGCGCTGGCGCGCCCGGCCAGGCCCATGAGCCGCAGGCGAGCGCCCATGGCCGGGGCGACCACGCCGGTGTTGGCGAAGCGGTCCTGCACCCCGGCGTGCTCGTCGTAGACGGCCTTGAGGTCGCCCACCTCCGCCTCCAGGTCCGCCGCCGCGGCGGACAGGCCCTCCGGGGAGACCAGGTCCGCGGCCACGCCGCCCGGGACGATGCGGTCGAACAGGTAGCGGTGGCCGAACAGACTTGCGGACAGGCGCAACCACGCCTCCTTGAGGCGCCAGAACTGGGCGAAGCCGAAGGTGAGGGCCACGTCATTGCCCAGATAGCCCAGGTCGCCCAGGTGGTTGGCGACGCGCTCCATCTCAAGGAACAGGCCGCGCAGCCACTGGGCGCGCTCGGGCACGGCACCGCCCACGGCCGCCTCCGCCGCCGTGCAGTAGGCCCAGGCGAAAGCCGTGTGGGAATCCCCGGAGACCCGTCCGGCCAGCCGGGCGCCCGCGTCGATGTCCAAGCCCTCGAAGCGCTTCTCGACCCCCTGGTGGGTGTAGCCCAGGCGCTCCTCCAGGCGCAGGACCCGGTCGCCGATGACGGAAAAGCGGAAGTGGCCCGGCTCGATGACGCCGGCGTGGATGGGGCCCACGGGGATCTCGTGCACGCCCTCGCCCGCCACGGGGATGAAGGGATAGGCGTCGGGTTCGGGGAGTGGGGAGTGGGAAGTGGGGAGCGGGGAAAAATCCTTCCGCAGGGGGAATTCGTCCTCGGCCCAGGCATTGTGGCGCAGCCACTTTCGGGTATCGGCGGCACCCTCGGCGCGGATGCCCAGGAGGTCGAAACAGGCGCGCTGCATGCGGTCCGCCTGGGGGAAGACCTGGGCCAGGTCGGGATAGGACGGGTCGCCCGCGCCCAGGGCCGCCTGGGTCCAGACCAGGCCGGCGTGGGTGAGGAAGACGGTGTGCAGGGTGTAGCCGGCGCCCAGGTGGCGGTCGTCGCTGCCCCACAGGGCGATCAACTGGCCGCCGTCCTCGCGCACACCCTGGGCCACGAAGGGCAGGCGCGCTGCCTCCAGCCGGAAGCGCCAGATGTGCCCGCCGCCGGCCTGGGGGGTGAGGGTCAGTTCGATGTCACCAAGCCGGGTGTGCATGGTTCAGAGGCGGGAATAAGGCCGTAGCGGGGGGCGCACAGACGCGTATTGGGGAACGTTGTAGGAGCGACCTCCAGGTCGCGAACAATGGCCTCGCGATCAAACGAGATTCGCGACCTGGAGGTCGCTCCTACAGGTGGGTATCTTGTCATTTCGGTGTGCATCGCCCTCAACCCCCCAGCAGCTGCGCCGCCTGCCGGTACCAGTCGGCCAGGTAGGGCGGGATGAACAGGCCCATCATCAGCACCAGGGCCAGGTGCACGAACACCGGGGCCAGGGCGGGCTGGTGGGGCAGGCGCGGCAGGTCGGTCTCGCCGAACACCATGGGCTGGACCTTGCCGAAGATGGCGGCGAAGGCCACCCCCAGGGCCGTGAGCAGGAAGGGGGTGGCCCAGGGATGCGCGTGCATGGCGGTGGTGATGATCAGGAACTCGCTGGCAAATACGCCGAAGGGCGGCAGGCCCAGGATGGCCAGGCTGCCCAGCATGAGGCCCCAGCCGATGGTAGGGCTGGTGCGGATCAGGCCCCGGATGCCGTCCATGGCCTGGGTGCCGGCCTTCTGGGTGGCGTGGCCCACCGTGTAGAAGAT
>JBJKSP010000090.1:0-5402 GCA_046703865.1 Thiobacillaceae bacterium | reverse complement strand
CCATGATCTGGTAGTAGGCAGCAAACAGGGAAAAGGGCGGAAAACCGCCCTTTTCCCATTTATGGACAGTCAAAATCATCCACAGGTCTTTGTACATATGCATAGCCCGATCTTCCAATCAGCGGGGCCCTCCATGCGGCGTGGCATCCCCCTTATGCTGTTGACGTTCTTTCAGGCCGTCAGCGTTCAGGCTGCCCCGGCAGCCCTGGCGACCGCGCCCGGCGGGATCAGCGTGGGCGCCCAGGACATCCTGACCGATGCCAAGCGAGTGCCGCTCGAAATCCGAGAAGGCATCCTGTCCAGGCCGGAGTTCGTCCGCAAGGTGCTGCTGAATCTGCTGACCAATCGGGTCTTGGCCAATCAAGCGCAAACCATGGGGCTCGACAAGGACCCCGAGGTGGCGACCGCCCTCCTCCTGGCGCGCGAAAAGGTGCTGGCCGAGGCAAGGGTGCACAAGGCCGACGGCCAGCCGCCGGAAGAACAGACGCTGGAGAAACTGGCCCGGCTGGACTACGACGCCCATCCCGATCAATTCATGCAAGGCGAGCAGGTGCGGGTGAGGCACATCCTGATCAAGCACGGGCGCGAGAATGCGCGCAAACTCGCCGAGGAGGTGCTGGCCAAGGCGAAATCCGGGGCGGACTTCGCCGCCCTGGCCAAGGAATACTCCGATGACCCGGGCAGCAAGAAAAAAGGCGGTGACCTGGGTTGGTTCGGCCGCAAACAGACGGTACCGGCCTTCGAACAGGCGGCCTTCGCCCTCGCCAAGCCGGGTGACATCAGCGGCATCGTGGAAACCAAGTTCGGTTATCACATAATCGAGTTGGAAGGGCGGCGGCCCGAGCGCCAGAAGTCCTTCGACGAGGTCAAGGAGGATCTGGTAAAACAGGTTGCACAACGCATTCTGCGGCAGCGCAGGCAGGCGGTGATAGAACCGGTAGAGGCGTCGATCAAGTTCAACGAGGCCGCTATCAAGGCATTTTCGGCCCAATTCCACCCGGAAAGAACGGGAGAGGTTCACACCGGAAAGCCGCCCAAGCAATAACGTAGTGCCCAAGGTCGGCACTCGTGGGGTACTTGGTGCGCCTCGTCCCCCGTCAGTGCCGGAAACACGGCGGAACGACCTCACTGGACAGACAAGTGCCTAACGGCAGGATGTCCCAGACTACGTGTCCTTAGTCATGGAAAATTCGAGCCAAAGTAATCTTCAGCAAAGAAACGCGGTTTTGACGGGCCTGCAACTGCGCCTGCGAAAGAATCCACAGGATGCAGCCACTTGGGTCGAATACGGCCAGCGCCTGTTCGAAATCGGCCGTCGGTCGGAGGCGGAGCGTGCCCTGAAAACCGCCTTGAAGAGTGCCCCCGATTATGGTCGGGCGGTGGTGGCCTTGGCGGACGTCTACCGGGCCACGGGACAGGTGGATAAGGCCATCGAGTATTATCACCGCGCCCTGGAGATGCTCCCCGGGGACGCCGGTCCGGCCTTCAGTCTAGGATTTTTGCTGCACACCCTGAAGCGGACGGAGGCCGCTGCCGAGGCCTACCGGGAAGCGCTACGGCGCCAACCCGGTCTCGTGGCGGCCCACATCAATCTGGGCGCGGCATTGATCGCGCTGAATGATCTGACGGGGGCGAGATCCTGTTATGAGACCGCGTTGTCCTTACAGCCGGACAATCCGGAGGCCCGCTATAACCTCGGCCGCATCGCCACGCTCCTGGGCGATTCGACGACGGCCGAGCAATGTTTTCGGCATGTGCTGGCGATGCAGCCCAGACATGTGGAGTCCAACCTGGGATTGGCAACCCTGTTGACCAACGCCCATCGAGACCTGTCCACGATCACACGCTGCTGCGTGAATGTCCTTGAGGTGGAGCCGAATAACGTCGTGGCCAATCGTCTGGTCGGCATCAATTTCGGTCGCACAGGTAATCACGCCAAGGCGGCGCAGTACTGTCGGAAGGCCTACCAGGATTCGGGCAAGACAGACAGTCTTGCAGCTATGAATCTTGCATTTGCCCTGGCTGCCCAGGCAGCAGGCCGGGAAACCGTTGACGAGCTTGAAGCCTTGCTGGCGGATGCCCCGGAGAGCGGAACACGCCTGCTGGCCCTCATGGGTGCCAAGACCTCGGGCTGTGACTGGGAAGGGCTGGGTCCCCTGATCGAGCGCTTCCTTGGCAAGCTGAATGCCGGGGTGGAGGTTCGAATCGCTCCCTTCAATGCCCTGGGTATTCCAGGCATCAACCCACTCCAGCATCGCCACATCGCCGAACGCTATGTCCATAGTGCCATCGACACTTTCACGGTAAGTGCCCCCGCCTTGTCCATGCCTGCCGTAAAGGCAGTTAAAAGGCGAGTGCCACGCATTGGATATATCTCGGCAGACTTTCGTCAGCATCCCGTCGGCAATCTGGTTGTGGGCATCCTTGAAAAGCATGACCCAGCGCAGTTTGAGGTTCATGCCTTTTCACTCGGGGCGGATGACGGGAGCCAAATTCGGCAACGGGTGCAATCGGCGGTGTCGCGTTTTCATGATATCGCCGGGCAAGAGGACCGGGCCATCGCCGAGTACATCCGCGACCGGGAAATCGATATCCTCATCGACCTCGCAGGCCATACCCATGGGGCGCGTCTGAACGTTCTGGCCCTGCGTCCCGCGGCCATCATCGTCAATTGGCTCGGATATCCCGGCACCATGGGTCTGCCCAGACTGGCCGACTACATCATCGGTGACCGCTTCGTGACCCCGAGGGCACATGCGGATCACTTCAGCGAAACCATCGCTCAGTTGCCCCACAGCTATTTCCCCGCTGTGGCCGTGCCCGAGTTGTCTGTAACACCGAGCCGATCGGCTGCGGGTCTGCCCGAACGAGGAATAATATTCTGCTCGTTCAATCAGGGCTACAAGATCACCCGTGACGTCTTCGATGTCTGGTGCCGGCTGCTCAATGCGGTTCCGGACAGCGTGCTCTGGCTACCTCAGTTGAGCGATTTTATTCAGTCAAATCTGAGAACCGAGGCCGACAGGAGAGGGGTTGCGCCAGGACGGCTGATCTTTGCCCCAAGGCTGCCTGACCAAAGAGATCATCTGGCGCGCCTGCAACTGGCCGACATCGCCCTTGATACCTTTCCCTACAATTCCCATTCCACCGGCATGGATGCGCTGCTGGCGGGCGTGCCGCTGGTGAACTGCACGGGCGCAGCCTTTACGGCCCGGGTCGGGGCCAGCCTGCTCACGGCGGTTGGCCTGGAAGAGTGCGTTACCCACGACCTTGATGCGTATTACCAACTGGCCCTTTCTCTCGCACAAGATGCCCACAAGCGTCAGGGCATGCGCCAGCGTCTGCTGGCAAGTCGCAACACGGCAGCATTGTTTGATCCTGACGGCTTTGCTCGCGATTATGAACATCTATTGCTGGAAATCTGGTCGCAGCATGTATCGGGAATAAAGGAAGGCATCTTTGTGGCTTGACCCGGGACCATGAGACCTGACAAAGGCCGGGGTGTCGCGCGCGGTGCCAATCCGGCTTGCCTGGATGACCTCGATCGCCTCAGGGAGGGCCGTGATTTAGGTCTTAGTCCTCTGCGGGGGCCGCGGGGGTGAGCAAATTCATGAGGAATTCGGTTTCCCCGCCAGAACTTGCGCAGGCTTACGCCTTGATGGAGGCAGGACAGCTGCAGGAACTGGAGCATTATACCCGCCGCCTTGTCCAAAGATATCCGGACAGCGGGCCGGCTTGGCAGTTGTACGGCGTCTCATTTTTGGTGCGTGGAAGAGCGACTGAGGCCGTTGCTCCTCTTAAGCGGGCCTGTGGACTGATGCCCGCGCAGGCAGCAGTTTGGGACAACCTGGGGGTGGCCTATTTTCGCGCCGGCGAATGCCTGGCGGCGGAGCGATGTTTCCAGGGCAGCCTAGCACTGTCACCCAACACGCCGGAAACCTGGGTCAATGCATCTGCAAACGCTTTCATGCTTGGCAGGCACGAAGAGGCCGAACGCTATGCGCGCCGGGCACTTCAACTCAAACCCCGTTTCGCCGAGGCCTATCTGAACCTTGCCAATGCCCAGACCGGGCTAAGGCAGAATGCCGAGGCGATCAGGAATTATCGACACGCCTTGGAACTGAATCCCGCTCAGGTGGATGCCTACCTCAGCATGGGCGGGGCCTTCGAACGGATGGGTGATGTGGATCAGGCGGCGGCGAGTTACCGCCAGGCCATCGCGATGAATCCGGATTATTTCGAGGCCTGGAGCAACCTGCTGTTTATACGTGCCCATGACGAGTTTGCCGATCCGGCGGCGGTCTTCGAGGAACATCGTGCATTTGGGAGCAGGCTGGAGGCAACGCGAAGAACGAAGTGGCGACCACACACCAATGAGCCCGATCCCGATCGAAGGCTGAGGGTTGGCTTCGTTTCAGGTGATCTACGCAAACATGCCGTTGCCTATTTCATCGAGCCCCTGTGGAAAGAATTTGACCGTGATCAAGTCGCAGTTTATGCCTATTCAAATCACCCGGTGGAGGACGACTTCACGGCACGTCTGAAGACGTATACGGAGGGATGGGCCAAGGTGTTCGCCATGTCGGATGAGGCCCTGGCCGAGCGCATTCGCGACGACGGCATCGACATCCTGGTAGATTGTTCCGGCCACACCGCCTATAACAGACTGCCAGTGTTCGCCAGCAAGCCTGCACCGGTCCAGGTTTCCTGGCTAGGTTACCCTGGGACGACCGGTCTGAGCGCCATTGATTATCGTCCGATCAGCAAGTTCGCTGCGTCCCCTGGCAAGCTCGACGCCTTCTTTACGGAAAAGTTGGTTTATGCGCCCTGTGCGACCAGTGCCTTCGAACCTTCAAAGGAGGCACCGGAAGTGAACCTCCTGCCCGCAATGCAGAACAGCTATGTCACTTTTGCCACGTTTAACAGGCCAAGCAAGCTGGGTGATCGCGTGATCGAACTCTGGTCCAGGGTGCTGAAGGCCCTGCCCGCTTCTCGCTTACTCATTGGTTCTGTCGATGACGACGAACTCCGGGTGAACCTGGGCGAGCGTTTCAGGCGTCATGGAATAACAACCGAGAGGCTGGATTTTCGCCCCCGGCTGCCTATGGCGAAATACCTCGCCTTGCATCATGAGATAGACATCATCCTAGACACCTTCCCCTATAGCGGGGGTACGACGTCTCACCACGCACTTTGGATGGGCGTGCCGGTCCTGACCCTGGCTGGAGGCCCTCTGGCTCAAAGACAGGGAGCCCACATCCTAGCCAGGTCGGGCCTGCAGGATTGGGTGGTGGAAACTGAGGATGACTATATGCAGCGTGCCTTGAGCGCCGCATCCGACCTGGACTCCCTGGCTGCACTACGGGCAACCCTGCGTGATCGGATTTCCCGGCAACCCTATA
>JBJKSP010000089.1:0-3810 GCA_046703865.1 Thiobacillaceae bacterium | reverse complement strand
GCGATCAGCATCACGCCGCCCGCCAGCAGGAGCAGCGCCCCGGTCTCGCCCAGGCTGCCGGCCCGATGGCCCCAGAGGGCGTCGCTTGCGGAGAAGACCTCCGGCAGGCTGTGCAACAGGTCCACGCCCCGGGTGAACTCGGTCTTGACGTGTCCCAGCAGGGTGGCGCTGGTCATGGCGTCCCAGCCGGCGCCGCCGAAGGTGATGGCCAGGCCCTCAACGAAGCCTGGCGCGTGGGCGCTGGTGATGGGCGTCGGTGCGGCCCACATAGTCATCTCCACGGGAAAGGAGATGAGCAGCATCACCCGCGCCGCCATGGCGGGGTTGAACACGTTCTGGCCCAGGCCGCCGAAGACCTGTTTGGCCACCACCACGGCGAAGGCCGAGCCCACGGCCGCGATCCACCAGGGCGCGAACGGGGGCAGGGAAAGGGCCAGCAGCCAGGCGGTGAGCAGGGCCGACCCGTCCATGAGGGCGGGAACGACCGGACGGTGCTGCATCTGCAGAGTCAGGGCCTCGGATGCCAGGGCCGTGACGGCCGCCACCGCCCAGAGAAACACCGCGGGCCAGCCGTAGAGCCAGAAGCCGAACAGGGTGGCGGGGACCAGGGCCAGCATGACCGTGGCCATGACCCGGCCCACCGAACCGGATGCGTGGGCGTGGGGGGAATGGGCGAGGTTCATGACTGCGCCATTTCGGGGATGGGTAATGGGTGATGGGAGATGGGGGTGAGGCCTTTGGCGACTTCCCATCCCCCATTCCGCATTCCCCATTCCTCAACCGCCGCGTGCCTCATGCCGCTACCCCTTCCTTGCTCGCGGCCTTGTTTGCAGCCGCTGCTTTCTTGGCGGCCTCGGCGGCGGCCTTCTTGGCGGCGCGTTCCCGTGCCGCCTCCTCCCGCGCCCGGGCGATGCGGTCCAGGCGCTCGGTGCGGATCTCGGCCAGCTTCCGGGTGGCCTCCTGCTTGAGCTTGGCACGCTCCCGGGCGGCCAGCTCGCCCTTGGCGTAATTGAAGTAGTGCACCAGGGGGATGTGGGCGGGACAGACGTAGGAGCAGGAGCCGCAGGCGATGCAGTCCTTGAGGCCCAGGCCGACGGCGGCATTGAGGTCCGCGGCGCGGATGTTCGCCGCCATCTCCAGGGGCAGCAGGCCCACCGGGCAGGCCCGCACGCAGGTGGAGCAGCGGATGCAGGGGGACGGGCTGGGCAGGCCGATCTCCTGGCCGGTCAGGGCCAGCAGTCCGCTGCTGCCTTTCACCATGGGGACGTTCAGGTGCGGCAACTGGGTGCCCATCATGGGACCGCCCAGCACCAGTCGCCGCGGTTCCGAGGTCAGGCCGCCGCAGGCCTTGACCAGATCGGCGGCCAGGGCGCCGATGGGCACCTCCAGGTTGCCCGGCGCGGCCACCGCGGCACCGCTGACCGTGACCACGCGGGAGACCAGGGGCCGGCCGAGCCGGATGGCGTCCCGCACCGCCCAGGCGGTGGCGATGTTGTGCACCAGCACCCCGATCTCGGCGCTGCGGCCTTCCGCGGGCACCTCCTTGCCGGTGAGCACCCGGATCATCTGCTTGTCCCAGCCCATGGGATACATGGCAGGAACGACCTGGACCTGCACCCGGGTTCCTGCCGCCGCACGCTTCATGGCCTCGATGGCCTCGGGCTTGTTGTCCTCGATGCCCACCAGGATTTCGTCGGCACCCGCCGCATGGGCGATCAGACGGATGCCTTCGACGATGCCCTCGGCGCGTTCGCGCATCAGTCGGTCGTCGCAGGTGAGATAGGGCTCGCACTCGCCGCCGTTGATGATGAGGGTGGAGATGCCGCTCCTGCGGGACAGGTTGAGCTTCACCGCCGAGGGGAAGGTGGCGCCGCCCAGGCCCACGATGCCCGCCGCGCCCACCCGGGTGGCGACCTCCTCGGGCGACAGGCTGAACGGGTCGTCCGGCAGGTTGGGCTCGATCCAGCGGTCCGCGCCGTCGGGTTCGAGGGTGATGGTGGCCGACGGCAGCCCGGAAGGGTGGGGCGCGGTGAACTCGCCCACGGCCGTAATGCGTCCGGACGTGGGTGCGTGCACCGGCGCCGAAATGTTGCCGCCGCTGGTGCCGATGAGCTGGCCCTTCAACACCCGCTCGCCCACCGAGACGGATGGTCGGGCCGGTGCACCCACGTGCTGCTGCAGGGGAACGAACAGGCGTTCCGGCATGGGCAGGGCGCGGATGGGCGGTTCGACGGAAAGGTCCTTGCGGCCGTCCGGGTGCACGCCGCCGCGCAGCTTGAAGCGGTTCAGGAACTTCATCTGCAACACCGTGAAACCGGGGGTGAGGGATGGGGGGTGGGTAATGCGGGGATGGCCTGATCCCATTCCCCATATCCCATCACCCATTCCCTGATCATGATCATGCCGCCAGCCTTTCCTCAGGTTTGTGCCAATACCAGGAGTGCAGGGTGATCGGCACGGGCTGCATGACGATGGCCTCGGTGGGGCAGGCGTCCACGCATTTGCCGCAGGCGGTGCAGGCCTCCCGGAATACCGAGTGGATGTGTTTGGCGGCGCCCATCACGGCATCCGTGGGGCAGACCTTGTAGCAGCGGGTGCAGCCGATGCACAGGTCCTCCTGGACCTCGGCGATCATGGGGCCGGTCTCCTTGATGCCGGCCAGGTCCACCTCGACGCCCAGCTTGGCGGCCAGGGCGGCGGCCAGTTCGCGTCCGCCCGGCGGGCAGAGGGTCACGGGGGCCTCGCCGCCGGCCAGGGCCTGGGCGGCGCCGGTACAGCCGGGATAGCCGCATTGCCCGCACTGGGAGCCGGGCATCATCGCCTCCAGCTCAGCCGCCAGGGGGTTGCCTTCCACGGCCAGGCGCCGGGCGGCATAACCCAGGATCAGGCCCAGGGAGGTGCCCAGGGTGGTGAGACTGACAACGGCTGAGATCATCGGTGTCCTCCTCGTTCAGACGGTCGCCAGTCCGGCGAAACCCATGAAGGCCAGGGCCAGCAGCCCGGCGGTGATGAATCCGATGGGCGCGCCGGAGAAGGCGCCCGGTACCTGGGCCAGGGCGAGCCGCTCCCGCAGGCCGGCGAACAGCAGCAGGACCAGGGTGAAGCCCACGGCGGAGCCGAAGCCGTAGAGCAGACTCTCCACGAAGACGTGGCCGGCCTGGACGTTGAGCAGGGCGATGCCCAACACGGCGCAATTGGTGGTGATCAGGGGCAGGTAGATGCCCAGCACCTGGTAGAGGCCCGGGCTGACCTTGCGGATCACCATCTCGGTGAACTGCACCACGGCGGCGATGACCAGGATGAAGGCCAGGATGCGCAGGTATTGCAGGCCCAGGGGGACCAGCAGCCAGTGCTCCAGCAGCCAGCTGGCGGCGGTGGTGAGGGTCAGCACGAAGGTGGTGGCCATGCCCATGCCCAGGGCGCTGTCCATCTTCCGGGACACGCCCATGAAGGGGCACTGTCCCAGGAACTTCACCAGGACGACGTTGTTGACCAGTGCGGTCGATAGTAGCAACAGGAGATATTGGCTCACGATTCAGGCCTCCTGGGAGGGTAGGTGCATACCGCATGCCAGTTGCCACGCACCGGTCGAGAGCACGGAAAATCAAGACCCTATAAACCTGTGCACCAACTTGGATCATTTCCGGCTTGTGGTGGATGGTTCAGGTCGGGACACGGGCGAGTCCCAATGTTGCAAACCCTACAAGCGGACGGCATCGGGGCGCGGATTCAGGACAAAGGGATATGTAAAGGCACGAAAGTTGCTAATGAACCCCTGTCCGTCCATTCGAGCCCGTCATGGAAAAATCG
>JBJKSP010000088.1:0-9506 GCA_046703865.1 Thiobacillaceae bacterium | reverse complement strand
CCGGGAAGTCGTTCGCGGTCAGTCCCAGGGCGAACAGGTGCTCCAGGTATTCGGTGGCGTTCATGGCGGGAGCCTCGGAGTGGCTGGCCTCGCGCATGACCTCCAGGTACTTGGGCGGGAATTCGTTCATCATCACCCCGCCGTTTTCTCCATCGGCGATCTGGGTCACCAGGGGCGGTACCTGCTTGCCGGCCAGTTCCATGCGTCCCAGGCTGCGCGCCTCGTAGGCCGGCTGCATCTGGGCCACAAGCTTGGTGTCCGAACCCTGGGTCTTGACGATGGCGATGATGCTGGCCGTTTCGCCCTTGGAATTGGTGCACACCAGACGGTGGGGCAGGTGGGGCCGGCGGGGATTCCAGCCGTCCTCGGGGTGCTCCACCGTGTGCTCCTGCACCAGCACCCACTGGTAGCCGCAATCCACCAAGGTCTTGACGAACTCGTAGGCCACGTCAGGGTGGTTGGGCAGGGCCATCTCCGAGGGTGAGAAGCCGCGTACCCGGGCCAGGGCCTCGGTGCCGAAGATGCCGGCGAAATGATGCTGCCAGGCGCGCACGTGGAGCCGGTAGTCCTGCACCGGGGTGGAGGGGGCCACCGCATGTCCCCAGGGGGCGCCCAGCCATTCCGCACAGCGCCGGTATTCCGGATTGCAGGTGATGGTCTCCAGGCTGTCGAACACGTCGTTCAGCCCCATCTTGCGCATGCCGTGCAGCAGGGTGCCGGAGTACTCCAGCATGATGCGCGGCTCCTTGCCCTCGCCGACCAGCTGGGGGATGAACTCGCCCATGCGCTTGTAGCACCAGTGGAAGACCGAGGCGTTGTGGTTGTCGCCGATACCCGGGTTCTCGAACATGTATTGCAGGTTGCTGATCACGTCGGCGGTGTGCAGGTCGCCACCGCCGGCCGGGATGAGCGGCTGGTGCATGTGCAGTGCGCTGGCGAAGGCGCTTTTGATGCGGCCGAAGTCGGTATGGCTCTCGGTCAGGTAGACCGGGCGCCCGCGCGCCTCGGCGATCACCCCCTCGATCTTGGCCTCGCTGCCGGAGAGGTTGGGCAGATCGTCGATGTATTCGGGCAGTTGGGACATGGTGAACTCCTTTTCTTGTTCGGTGAGTCCGGAATGGATGGCCTATTTGTGCCGGATGTGTTCGTAGATGTTCACGTAATCGGCGCCGGGCCGGTTCCATGAATAGTCGTAGCGCATGCCGTTGGCGGCAAGCCTGCGGAATTCCTCCGGGTAGTCGAACCACAGCCCCAGCGCCCGATCCAGGGCGCTCTCGATGCCTTGCTGGTCGGCCTGGTGGAAGACATAGCCGTTGCGCGCTTCGGCGGGCCGGTCCGAGTGATCCCGGTCGAACACGGTGTCCGCCAGTCCGCCCACCGCACGCACGACGGGCACGCTGCCGTAGCGCAGGCCGATCATCTGGGTGAGCCCACAGGGCTCGAACAGGCTGGGCACCACCAGCATGTCGGCCCCGGCATAGATGAGATGGGCCAGGTCCTCGTTGTAGCCGATCTCCAGATGACAATCCGGGTTGTCGTTGAATTGGTGCTTGAGCCCCCAGAAATCGGCATTGATGCCGAGCTCGGGGCTGGACCCCAGCAGGACGAACTGGGCGCCTTTGTCCAATGAGTGGAACAGGGCATGGCGGATCAGATGCACACCCTTCTGGGGATCCAGCCGGCCCACGTAGGCCACGATGGGCTTGAATTCATCCCGCAGCCACAACCGATGGCGCAGGGCCTGTTTGTTGGCGTACTTGCCGTCCAGATGGTCGGCGTCGTAGTGGTGGGGGATATGGGGATCGGTCTGGGGGTTCCACATCTCGTAGTCCAGGCCGTTGAGCACCCCGGAGAACTTGCCCTCATGCTTCCACAGGGTATGCCCCAGTCCGTAGCCCCACTCGGTGTTGCGCGCCTCCCAGGCATGGGTGGGGGAGACCGTGGTCACGTAGTTGGAATAGACGATCGCCCCCTTGAGGAAATTGATGGCGGTGTGATTGAAATCGTCCCCCAGGCGATCCTGGTGGAAGAAGTAGTCCGGCCGTCCAAGTCCGGTGAACCAGAGGACGTTCTCGCCGGCGATACCCTGGTGCTTGAAGTTGTGGATGGTGTGACAGGCCCGGCAGGTGTCCATGCCGAGCGGCTGGTAGGTTTCATAGAGCATCACCGGCACCAGTCCGGTCTGCCAGTCGTGGGAATGGATCACGTCCGGCCGCTTGCCGGCCTTGTGCATGAACTCCATGGCCGCCTTGGAAAAGAAGGCGAAGCGCATGTGTTCGTCGGGGAAACCGTAAAAGGCGCCACGGTTGAAGAAATTGTCCGACGAATGCGGTTCGATGAAGAAGCACTTGCGCCCGTGCACGAAGCCGAACCAGACGGAGCAATGGACATAGTAGTTGAACCAGGGGACCCACAGGTCCTGGTAGGTGACCTGCAGACCCCAGATCTGGTCGTAGCGCATGCAGTCGTATTTCGGCAGGATGATCTCCACCGCGTGACCGCGAATCTCCAACTCCCTGCCCAGGCCGAACACCACGTCGCCCAGACCGCCTGCCTTGGCCACGGGAGCGCACTCCGACGCGACCATGACGATATACATTTACTTCCTGACCCCTAATGGTTATGCCGAGGGCGTGTTCACATTCATTTCGCGCATGCGACGGGGGCGCTTTGGGATGCAGCCCGCGAAGCAAGACACGCCGCAGTGCCGACCACTGCAAGCGGCTTGCGACAAAGGGGGGCGCCCAAATCGCCCCCGTCCCCCTTCAAACAATTTAACCTGGGGGTTGCCGCGACAAATGCGCGTCTGCGGCGTTGCAAAGCTTGCGAATGGGACGACCATTCGCCGCGCCTTGCGCGCATCCATCGCATTTTCGAGGCAACGCATGGGTGAAATGAATGTGAACACACCCTGGCTATTGTACGCCATCGGGGCCGATCGCTCAGGTCAGCCCGCCAGGCTTCGCTGCGCCTGATCCAGGCACGCCTGGCTGACGTCCAGGTCATGGTGGGCCCGATCCACCCAGGCCTCTCCCCAGTAGATGTGGCAGCTGGTCTCGGCCCGTAGCAGGTGCCACATGGCCTCTTCCAGGAGCCGGTCCAGTTCCGGGTCGCGATGGGGCAGTTCCCGCGCGCGCCAGCGGGCATCGTGGACCGCCTTGCTCACCTGGGCCACCCTGGACAGGGCATCCTTTTGCGCCTGGGAGCCGGTCCATTGCACGAAACCATGTCCGTGATGCCAGCCGGTATTCCAGGCCCCGGTGGCCACTTTCACCTCCCCGTGCGCGCCGTGGCGATCCAGGTAATCGTCGATGAATACCGGCCTGACGGGGTGGCTGTCGGCACGGGCGCCATCCAGCATGGCCCGGTACATGCCCCAGTAATTGGCCTCGTACTGGGGATTGCGGAACCAGCCGCCGTTGTCGCCGTCGCTGGCCGTGGTCACCAGGGGCTCGTAATCGCACCATTGGGCGCGATCCTTGAGCTCCTGGATGAACCAGGCCAGTTCCATGCCCGATTCCTGGGCGTTGGACAGGTCCCGGTCCCGGACCACCACGACGATCTCCTCGCCCCCGTGGCGGGCGATATGGGGCCGGTAGCGCAGTTCATGCCAGGACATGGGCGTGACCGCCTCCACATGGTCGCTGTCCACCAGTACGTAGCGGTAACCCATTTTCTTGAGCAGGGGGATGAGTTCCATGGAGAAGCCCATCTCCGGCGGCCAGAAGCCCTGGAACTCGTCGCGCCAGAAGAGGTGTCTGGCGATTCCCTGCCAGCGCTGCAAATGTTCCTCACGGTCCGCCTCCGGGATCAGGGGCAGGACGGGGTGGTAATAGCCGGTGCCCAAGAGGCGGAACAGGGCCAGGTTCTGGAAGTACCAGAGCAGGGAGCCGCAATCCACCACCCCGTACACCTGCTGCTGGAAATGCGGATCCGCCAGGCTCTCCAGCAATGTGCCCGACAGGGACAGATGCACCCGGGCGACGTCCTCGTAATCCCATAGGGAACGGGGGATGCGATCCATGGCATAGAGGATCTCATGGGTCTGCCAAGGCTGGTGCTCCAGGAGTTCCTGGAGGTTGTTGGCGGGCTGGTGCAGGTTAAGGACCAAGGCGTGATGGATAGGGCGCATGATCTTCGGATGATCGGGTTGGACAAGAATGCGAGATTGTAACTGCCGACACCCACTGGCCAATCAGGGTTAAGTCGAATCAGGCGTTTCAAGACCATCCCGATGATCAGCACCCGCCCGTGTGTACTGACGGCCGTCTCCGTCCGCCTTGCACCGGATCATTCGCCCACACTTGTCGATACACGCCGTATCAGCCTCCATTCATGCCAGATGAGGGCGATCACGAACAGGTCGAACAGGGTCAGCAACATCAGACCGACCGAATGGGTGTAGGAATAGCGGTAGAGCTGATAGGCGATGAAGCCCGTCAAAGCGAAGAGCGAGGCCGGGTATGACCATAACCGGTTCCTGAACAGGCCCACGACCAGCCAGAGTTTGATCAGGCCGTGGCCAAGCAGATAGAACGCGTAAAACGATTTGGTGGCCACGGAAAAGTGCTGGGCCATGCTCAGTAGATACGTCGCCACGAAATCGTTCGGGTCCTCGATCAGCTCCTCCTGGGTGGCCGCGTTCACCAGGGCGACGATGGTGTTGGTGCTGACCAGATAGAGGGCGATGCCGCCGGCGGTTTCCACCAGGGCATGCAAGCCCTTCAAGAGCAGGCTGATGTCAAAGATCTGTCGGATGCGGCGTTCGTTCACGGGGAACCTGAGCCTCGCTGTGTCGGCGTAGATTGTCGGTGTTTTGGCGCGTTCATGGCCCGGTCTGATGCCGATCCGCCTCACCCGGGAGTCCATGGGCGGCATACATGCCGCGCATACCCGGGAGCGAGGCCATCGAGGTCCAGGATAGTCGTCTGACTCCAGGCTGGTCGGGAGCCGATCATGTCACATGATTTCCTTGCCCAGCCCCGCTAGGAAGATCCGTTGTCGCTTTCCGGACGAGTCACGAAGACTCACTTCGGCACCGATTGTCCCCAGGGCGGGCGTTTGAGCTGCCAGCGTGCAGTGAAGAACGCGGGGAGGATCACGATCGCCACGAACAGCACCGACCATAAAGGATCGCCCAGGTGGGTGGCGGCGCCAGTTGCGAGGATGAACCAGAACAGGACCAGGAAGATGCCGCCGCCCACGGCGGAAAACAGGCTGACGAACAGCAGGTAGGCGGCCATGGGTTTGATCGCGGGATGCCTGGCCCGGTGCACGTACGGGTAGGCCAGGACCAGCAGTATGAGCCAGACGATGATCACTACGCTGTATTCCATGCGGACCTCCTCGATATCGTGTTCATTCCCGATGGCCGGGCCTCAGCCCTGATGGCTTTCCGGGATGTGGGGGCAGTCTTCCGCCGGTTCCTCGGGTATTCCCGGCGGACAGACCCCGCGCAGGCGGCTGCCCGGCAGGGCATAGTCGATGAACCTGGGGCAGGGCGGGTCCGGTGTCGGCATGATCCGCTCGAATCCCTCTAGGATCCTCCCGCCGCCCAGGCGAGGGGTGCACGCGCGTTCCTGCCCGATGCCGGAGACGGGTTCGAACGACTGCCTGAAGATCATCCGGTGTTGCCCTCGACTCATAGTTCGAAGACCAGGCGCTGGGGCGAGGCCCCCAGGCTCTGCAGGGCGCCGGTCACCGCCTCCATGAACCCGGGCGGGCCGCAGACGTAGAAGTGCTGGCCGAAGTCTTCGATCCGCTCTTGCAGGAAGGCACGGTCCACATGCCGGTGCTCGTAACCGGGGCTGGCCTCGCCGGTGCAGGTTAGGGTGCAGCGCTCGCCCAGCAGGTGGCGCAGTTCCTGTTCGCAGATCACGTCACGGGGTGCCTTGTTGGAGAAGATCAGGCTGTGATCGTCCAGCTGCCCCAGCCGGGCCAGGCTGCGCAGGATGGCGAGGAAAGGGGTGATGCCCGCTCCGCCGGCGATGAACACGCCCGGCCCCTGATAGCTGATGGTGCCGAAGGGCTCCGACATGCGTAATGCCGTCCCTGGTCCCAGTTGATGCAGGGCCTGGGTCACGCCTTCGTGGGCGGGATAGGCCTTGATGGTGAATTCCAGCACGCGGTCCGCCTCCAGGTTGGTGGGCGTGAAAGGGCGACCCTGCTCGCGCAGCCCGGGCCGGTCGATGGCCAATTCCACGCCCTGGCCCGGTTCGAAGGTGAAGCCCTCGGGCTTGGTGACGATGAAGCGCTTGACGTCGTGGGTGACGAACTGGCTCATGAGCAAGGTGACGGGTTGATTCACGGCAAACCTCCTGCTGGTGAAGTTCGGGTCGGGTTCGGTGCGACCACCCGTGGCCTCAACATTGCGCCCGAGTTTTTGAGGGTTGTCCTGCTCATGTTAGACAACTGTGCTTGTGTAAATTCTGATTGTTTGGCACGTGTGGCCTTATGAGGCGTGTCGCTTCATGCTATAAACATAAGAGTATCCTAATATACGGAGACCGATCATGACCCAGGACGAGAAGAACCGCGCCGCCGAACAGGCCTTCGCCAAGGCCCTGCAATACGAGCTGGACTATGGCTGCTGTCCTCAGTGCGTACTGGCGGCGGTGCAGGAGACGGTGGGCATCGTGGACGATGCCACCATCAAGGCCAGCCACGGCCTGTCGGGCGGCGGCGGGCTGAGCGGACAGGGCGCCTGCGGCGCCCTCACCGGCGGGCTGATGGCCCTGAGCGCCAAGCGGGGCCGGGACCGGAACAAGCTGGACAAGGGCCGTTTCATCGGCAACTTCCAGAAGGGCCGTGACCTGGTGGAGCGTTTCCGCAGCGAGTTCGGCGGCGTGACCTGCGAGGCACTGCAGCAGCGCTTCACCGGCCGCACCTACGACATGTGGAAGGCCGAGGAATACCAGGCCTTCAGCGATGCCCGCGGCCAGCAGTGCGCCATGGCCACCGCCACCGTGACTCGCTGGGTCGTGGAGATGATGTAAACGCATACGGGGCCGCAATGGCCCCGATGTTGTTCGCGCAGTCGTTGATCAGACACTCCAGAAGCCCGAAAACGGCCTTGGGCAGGGCCAGTGGAATCTATAAATAACTTATCTGCAATTGCCCCGGATGCGGGGAGATCGAGGGAGTCATGACATCGTCGATCCGAGTATGGGCCTTCGCGGGGTTGCTTTTGGTCGCATGCAGCCTGCAGGTCTTTGCCCAGGATTCTGTGCCGGAGGAGGATTTCACCCCCTTGCGCCTGAGTTACGTGGAGGGGGACGTGTCCTTCTGGCGGCCGGGCGAGGTGGACTGGGTCGCCGCCAGGGTCAACACCCCCTTGGAGGCGGGCGATGGGCTCTATACGGCGAAGGCCTCGGATGTGGAGCTTCAGCTTGGCGGCCGCGCCTTCGTCCGGGCAGATGAGAACACCCAGCTGAGCCTGGTCGACCAGTCGACCGGATTCCTGCAGTTCAGGGTCACGGGGGGACGGGTTTCCCTCGACCTGCGCGAGCTGCCCGGCGATTACACCCTGGAGGTGGACACCCCTGACGCCGCCTTCACCATCCAGTCTCCCGGTTACTACCGGTTGGACGTGGGCGACGAGACCCACTTCACCACCCGCCGGGGCGGTGTGACCACGGTCATCCCCGCCGGCGGCAAGGCGAGGCGCATTCTGCCCTCCGAAGAGGTGGTGGTACGGGACGGCGGGCAGGCCTTGGTCACCACCTATGTGGCCCCCGAACCGGATGCCTGGGACCGGTGGAATTACGCCCGCACGGACGACCTGATCGATGCCCTCAGCGCCCGCTATCTGCCGCCCGGGGTGGCGGGGGCCAACGACCTGGACCAATACGGCAACTGGCGCGTGGTACCCGAATACGGGCCGGTCTGGGTGCCCGAAGGTGTCCCGCCCGACTGGGTTCCCTACAGCACGGGATCCTGGATCTGGGATCCCAATTACGAATGGACCTGGGTCGACGACGCCCCATGGGGCTGGGCCCCCTACCATTACGGCCGCTGGGTCCATGTCAACGGCGTCTGGGCCTGGGCGCCCGGGCCGGTGATCGCCCACAGGCCGCACTATGCCCCCGCGCTGGTGGCATTTTTCGGGATCGGTTCCGGCGCGACGGTCCGGCTTGGCCTGGGCGGCCCCGGCGTAGGCTGGGTGGCCTTGAGTTGGGGCGAGCCCCTGGTGCCTTGGTGGGGCCGGCCGGGATTCAGGGGCAGGCCCACCTGGCGGGGTTGGCACGGTCCGCGGGAGACGGCCAGGTTCGCTTTCAGACCCGGCCCGAGCCCGGAGTGGAGGCATTTCATCTACCGCAACACAGGGGTTCCCCACGCCGTGGTGGCCGAGCCTGACCGACGTTTCGGCCGGGAACACGGGCATGTGGCCCATTTCCGCCTGAACCGGATGGAAGGTTTGGAGCCCGTTCACGGCCAACTGCCTGTCCGTCCCGATGCTGAGAGATTGGTCGGCGGTGCCCGCAAAGGTGTCCAGCCGCCGCGGACCCTGGTGAACCGCCCGGTGGTCACCACCCGACCACCACATGAGATCAGCCGTCCCTGGCGCAGCGAACCGGTGGCGCCGGCGGCAAGGCCTGCCATCCCGGCATACCGTCACGTGGCGCCGCCCCGGCGTCCCTGGGCAGAACTGCCGCGTCCCGAATTCGGGTCCCAGGGCGGGAGGGAGCGGGAACGTCCGCCCTTGCCGTCCCGCTTCGGGGAAATACGGCATGCCCCCGCGCCGGGGCATACCCCGGCCGCCCCACAGACACCCCGGAACGCCACCCGGCGGCCTGAACCTCAGCGCCCGGCGGTCGCCCCCGAACGGCCGGTGCCCGGCAGACCCGCGGTGCGCAAACCTGCACCGCGCATACGCCGGGTTCCTCAGACTCCGGTTCCGCGCAAGGGCCGGCCCATCGTGCGGCAGCCGGAACGCCGGGAGATCCATGAAAGGAAGGAGATCACCACCCGGAATCCGCCCCCGGCCGTGCAGCGTCAGATGCAAACGCCCGGTCGGGAGATGCATGAACGGCGGCGCCTGCCCGGCAGGCCGGCCAATGAGCTGTACCGTCGACAGGAGCGGAACACGGGGCAGGGGGGACGCTGAAGCCGGCAGGGTTCCGATGACTTTGCAGAAAGGAACGGCCATGAAACTCGACCTCGATGAAGAGGAATGCAGGGTTCTGGAATCCTGCCTTGATGGCCTATCTGTCGGACCCGAGGGTCGAGATCGTCAAGACCGAGAAACATGTCGGGAATGCCCACCGCTGATGCTGATTTGGGATGGTAGTAGATGGCCTGTGCTGAAGACACAGTTACACGGGAATTAGACAAAGTTGTTGAGATACTAATAATATATACAAATAGGGCATAATCAGCTAGTATTACACATGCTTTCCAATCCTCGCGACGCCCGTTCCCTTCCTCCCGAAGCGCAGAAAGAGAAGCGCGCCACGGCCCTGCGCATGCGCGCCCAAGGCTACACTTTCCAAAGCATTGCCGACGCC
>JBJKSP010000087.1:0-9486 GCA_046703865.1 Thiobacillaceae bacterium | reverse complement strand
TCAGGGCTGCTTCGTAGGCGTGGGGCTCATCACCCCCGGTGCCGGAGGGCGGGGCCACGCTCAGGGTCTCGGAAGGCTGCAATTTGACCGCTTCCGGCGGCGGGGTGGCCTGTTGCTGTTTTGCCAGGGCCGTAATCCGCGCGTTCAGGTCTGAATAGACGTCCTTCTCGCGCTTGTCCAGTTGGTCCAGGTCATGGGCCTGCTCCTCCTGGGTGCCGCGCAACTGCGCGATCTCCTGTCTCAGCTCGGTGACCTGGTTGAGCAGGTCCAGCAGCCCACTGGACTGCATCCTGTCCTCCAGTGCGGAGACGCGCTGGCCCAGGAGCGCGATTGACTGTTGCACGTCAATCTGGGGCTGGGCCGGTCCGCCCTGGGTTGCCGCCCGTGCCCCGGCGACGGACAGCATCGCCAGGGCCAACCCGATGAGGATGATCTTGTGCCGGTTCATTCGTCGGGATATGCGATCACTGTACGGCGGTTCAGTTTCCAGGCCGCCTCATCATGGCCCAGGGCGACAGGCTTTTCCTCGCCGAAACTGATCGCCTCCATCTGTTTCTGGGGCACACCCAGCAGGTTCAGGGCCTGGAATACGCTTTCGGCACGTCTCTGGCCAAGCGCCAGGTTGTATTCCCGGCTGCCACGCTCGTCGGTGTTGCCCTGAAGGACGATCTTGATGTCCTTGTGTGCCTTGAGGAAGGCCGCATGGGCCTCGAGCATCGATGTGAATTTGTCCGGGATGGCCGAACTGTTGTAGTCGAAATAGATCACCCGTTGGGCCAGAGGGCTGTGGGGGTCCTTCAGGGCCTCCATTCCGGGCACCCCGGTGGGCCCGTAACCCATGGGGCCGATCCCGGTACCGCCCTCCTGGCCTGCCGTCCCGGCGCCATTGCCGCCGCCGCCAAGCTGACTGACTTCGGTGCCGGTCGTAGGCAAGGCGCTGGTTTGCACCTTCTGCTCCCCAGCGCTACTGCCAGTCTTGCCGCTCGGTTGGGCCTCGACGATGGGTGTGACCGTCCCCATTCCAGCGGTACTTGTCTCGGCGCCTGGGGCCGCTTCGGTGATGGGTGCTGTGCCCTGCTTGGCCGCGGCCGAGAGATCTTCCACGGGGGCCGCTTTGTGCGTTGTGGAACAAGCGGCCAAGGTTAAGGCTAGCAGCATCCCGTAAACCATTTGTTTAAACATCAATCGCTCCTCATCCATTGAATCTTATGGGAACCCTCGCCCGCGTCAGGGCGCCCAGGCCGGTTCACGCAAGTCCCCCGTCTGTGACAGCCGCTGCCGTACCCGACCGTCCACGCTCACCGTGGCGAGCACGCCCCGCCCGTTGATGAGTGTCGCGTACAGAATGCTCTTGCCGTTGGGGGCAAAGCTTGGGGACTCGTCCAGAGACGAGTTCGTCAGCACCTGAACCTGCCTGGTCGCCAAATCCATTACCGCCACCCTGAAATTCCCGTCCTGACGCTTTATGAACGCCAACAGTCGCCCGTCGGGGGAAATCGCTGGCGAAACATTGTAACCCCCTTCGAAGGTGATCCGTTGCGCTTCTCCTCCGTTTGCAGGCATGCGGTAGATCTGCGGCGATCCGCCCCGGTCCGAAGTGAAATAGATCCACTTCCCATCCGGACTGAACACCGGCTCGGTGTCCAGCCCCGAACTCCAGGTTATACGCTTGGGTATGCCGCCATGCGCATCGATGAGATAGATCTGGGAATCGGCGTCCTTGGACAGGACGACGGCCAGCTTTCGGCCATCCGGGGACCAAGCGGGTGCCGAATTGGAGCCCCGGAAATTGGCCAACACCATGCGCGTGCCGTCCGCCAGATTCTGAATGTAGACCACCGGCTTCTTGTGCTCGAAGGAGACGTAAGCCAGCCGCTTCCCGTCCGGCGACCAGGCGGGCGAGATGATGGGCTCCGGCGAACGAGTGACCGTGAAGGCGTTCTGGCTGTCCGCGTCGGCCACTTGCAGTTCGTACCACCCGCCGCGCTTGAGGATGTAAGCGATGCGTCCGCTGTAGTTCCCCGGCACGCCGATCAGCTTTTCGTTGACCACATCCGATATCTTGTGGGCGGCTGAGCGGATACCGTTCAAGGGGACCATGAGGCTCAAGCCCGCCAACTGGACCTGGCGCACCACGTCGAACAGGCGGAAACGCACCTCGATCCGCCCGGCAGGTTCAGGCACGACCTGTCCGATCAGCAACGCGTCCGCGCCCAGGGATCGCCACTGAGTCAGATCTGGCACCTCCGCCTCGAATGGGGGTGGGGAGAGGCTGCCGGTGTTCACAATCTTGAAGTAGCCGCTGCGGGACAGATCGGACTTCACGACCGCCGCGGGATCCAGCGTGGCCCCGGCGGCCTGGATGTCGAAGGGCATGATGGCGATAGGGACACGGTTGGCCTCACCACCGACGATCTCGATGGTCATGGCTGCGCACGCGCATCGGCCGACAGCCACCAACAACAGCAGGAAAAGGAATCTGCTCAAATGAAAGGGCAAACGCATGTCTTAAATATTGCGCAGGCAGTAGGTGCGGCATTCTATCAGTGACTCGGTCGCACCCCCGGGACTGCTCATCTATCCCATCATCCCATTTTCGTGTGGACTGATCTTGAGTTTCAGCCCGTCGCGGAACTTTGCGGCGGCCTCCGTATCCGGGGGCAAAGGCAGGGGGGAGGCCTTGAGGATCGCCCTTCCCACCTCGTCGTCGTAGGCGGGCTGTCCGCTGGATTTGATCAAAGTGATCTTGAGCACTTCCCCATCGGGCATCAGCTGCACCTGGTACCACACCTCGGGATTTCCGGTAAGAGTCACCGGCAACCTCAGATAGCCAAGAATCTTGCTGCGGATGCGCTCCTGGTAATCCTTCACCAACTTGGCCATCTCGGCATTGCGGGCACGGGCCGCATCTTCCTGCTGCAGGCGCTCGATCTCCTGGGCCGCTTCCGCCTGCATCTGACGCGCCATTTCCGCCTCTAGTTCCCGGCGTGTCTGCTCCTTTGCCATTTGCGCTGCCTGCGCCTGGCGGCGCTTTTCTTCCTGCTCCTGCTGCTGCTTGAGCTGTGCCTGGCGTTGCGCCTCCGCCTGGGCCTTCTGCTTCGCCTCCAGGGCTTTCTGTTTCGCTTCCAACGCTTTCTGCTTGGCCTCCAATTCCTTCTGTTTCTCTTCCTGCTGCCGGCGAAGCTTCTCGGCCAGCGCCTTCTCCTTGCGCTTCTTCTCGGCCAATTCGATGTCCGGTTTGGGCTTGGGCTTGGGCGCGGGTTTTGCCACCACGGGCGGGGGCGGCGGTGGCGTGATCCGGGGTTGCACCACGGGAGGGGGTGGGGGCTCCGGAAGCTGCGACCACAGGTCGGCGAAGACCGGTGGCCGCAACCGGTTGTGCCAGGAGACGCCGAATACCAAAGCCAGGAAGAACAGCACATGCAACCCCACCGCCATGACCCCGGCGCCCACGTACTGGCTGGTCTTGGTCTGGATCATGGTTTGTCCGGTTTCACCAGCAGGCCGACGCGGATGGCACCTGCCCGTTGCAAGGTATCCATGACCTTCATGACGGCCTCGTAGCGCACGTCCTTGTCGGCCGAGATCACCACGGGCACCTCCGGCCGCCCCCGCAAACGGGCCTCAACGGCCGCGAGCAGGCCACCCGGGGCGATGTTTTCCTCGGCGCCCGGACCGCCGCGGTCCCTCAGAAGCAGCGAACCGTCCGCCCTGACCATGACTTCCAGCGGGGCCACCGGGGCAGTACTGCTCTTGGCGACGCTGGGCAGTTCTACCTGGCTGGGATTGATGAAAGGTGCGGTGACCATGAAGATGATGAGAAGCACCAGCATCACGTCGATATAGGGCACGACGTTGATCTGGGCGATGGCCTTGCGGTCCCGTTTCATCGCATCGTTTGGCGCTGGAGCAAGATGGAGAACTCTTCCATGAACACGTCGAGCCGGCTGGCCAGGCGGTCTATGTCATGGGTGAAACGGTTGTAGGCGACCACGGCCGGGATGGCGGCAAACAGGCCGATGGCAGTGGCGATTAGCGCCTCCGCGATGCCCGGAGCCACGTGGGCGAGGGTGGCCTGGGAGACGTTGGCCAAGCCCCGAAAGGCGTTCATGATGCCCCACACCGTACCGAACAACCCGATGTAGGGCGAGACGGAACCCACCGTGGCGAGAAAGGGCAGATGGATCTCCAGGGTATCTATTTCGCGCTGGTACGCCGCCCGCATGGCCCGGCGGGTGCTGTCGATCACGCTCTCGGTCCGGGCACCGGCCTGGGCCATGAGATTGCCGTAGGCCATGTAGCCCATGCGGAACACCTCTTCCAGGCCTGACTTCTCCTTGTTCTCGCTCACCAGCTGGTACATGGCCTTCACGTCGCCCGAACCCCAGAATTGCCGCTCGAAGGCGTCCGCCCGGCGACGCTCCTGCCTGATCACGTAGAGCTTGACGAAGATGAACCACCATGAGACCACCGAGGCTGCCGCAAGCACCATCAACACGATCTTCACCACCCAGCTCGCGGTGGTGATCATGCCTAACAGGGAGAGATCCTGAGTCAGGGTGAGATTCATCGGTCAGCCATCCGTTCCATGAGATAGACCGGAATTCTAGCCGGCCGGAAGCCAGTTGTTTCCACACAGGCCAGCTTGACCCGCGCCGCCAGCAAAGATTCACCGCTACGACGGACCCATTGGGCCATGGTCAGGCTTGCGCGGCCCAGTTCGAGCAGGCGGCAGTCCACCAGCAGGAGGTCATCGTAACGCGCCGGCCGGAGATAATCCGCCTCCACCCGCCGCACGACGAAAACCAAGCCGTCCCGTTCCCACAGGACCGTCTGCTCCACACCCATCGCCCTCAGCCATTCCGAACGCGCCCTTTCCAGGAATCTGAGATAGTTGGCGTAATAGACCACGCCGCCGGCATCTGTATCCTCCCAGTACACCCGGACCGGCCAAGTGAAAGACACCCCCTCGTTGTCGGGTGGGTCGGCCTCAGTCATCGAACAACTCCTGGTTCTGCAGACGGGCGGGCGTGGCCAGACCGAAATGCCGATACGCCAGGGAGGCGGCCACCCGGCCTCGGGGGGTGCGAGCGATGAAGCCCTGCTGGATCAGGTAGGGCTCCAGCACGTCCTCGATGGTGTCCGACGCTTCGCCGATGGCCGCCGCCAGGTTCTCCAAACCAACCGGGCCGCCGGAGAACCGCTCCAGGATGGCACCCAGGAGCTTGCGATCCATCACGTCCAAACCGGCGCTGTCCACCTCCAGCATCTTCAGGGCCAGGTCCGCCACCTCTTCGGTTACCCGGCCCTCGGCCTTGACCTCCGCATAATCCCGGACCCGGCGCAACAAGCGGTTGGCGATACGGGGCGTGCCCCGGGAACGCCGGGCGATCTCCAGGGACCCTTCAGGCGAGATGACGATGTTGAGCAGCCGGGCCGATCGGCTGACGATGTGGGTCAGTTCCTCCGGGCTGTAGAACTCCAGCCGGGCGACGATGCCGAAGCGGTCCCGCAGGGGGTTGGTCAGCATGCCGGCGCGGGTGGTGGCACCCACCAGGGTGAAAGGCGGCAGGTCCAGCTTTACGGACCGCGCCGCCGGCCCTTCGCCGATCATGATGTCCAACTGGAAATCCTCCAGGGCCGGGTAGAGGATCTCCTCCACCACGGGGCTCAGACGATGGATCTCGTCGATGAACAGGACGTCGTTGGGCTCAAGGTTGGTCAGCAGGGCCGCCAGGTCGCCGGCCCGTTCCAGCACCGGCCCCGAGGTGACGCGCAGGTTCACCCCCATCTCCTTGGCGACGATGTGGGCCAGGGTAGTCTTGCCCAGGCCCGGCGGACCGAACAGGAGCACGTGGTCCAGTGCCTCGCCGCGCCGGCGGGCGGCGGTGATGAAGACTTCCAGCTGTTCCCGCACCCGGGCCTGGCCCACGTAATCCGCCAGTCGCTGGGGACGCAGGGCACGCTCGAAGGCCTCCTCTTCCCGGGAGGCCGGCGCAGGGGAGATCAGTCGGTCGGGTTCCAGCATGGAGGCGAGATGAAAAAAAGGAGAGGTGGATGTTGAAGCGTTAACGGCATCCGACCGTCATAACTCCAATTTTCCGGGCGACCGACGGTCGGTTGATCCTCAGCTTTCACGTTTCACCTTTCACGCTTTTTTCGCCAACAGCTTCAACGCCTGACGGATGGCCTCTTCCAGGCTCAGCCCCTCGGGTAGGGACTTCAGCGCCGGCAAGGCCTCCTTCTCGCTGTAACCCAGGGCCAACAAGGCGTGCAGGGCATCGCGTTCCACGCTCACAGCAGCCGGCGCGCCCACGGCGGGCAGGGCCTCGGCCAGCTTGCCCTTCAGCTCCAGCAGCAACCGTTCTGCAGTCTTCCTCCCCACCCCCGGGATCCGAATCAGGCGGCCGCTCTCCTGCAGGGTCACCGCCTGGGCCAAGTCGTCCACGGACAGGCCGGAGAGCACCGCCAGGGCCATCCTGGGCCCCACCCCGGTGATGCGGATCAGCAGCCGGAAGGCCTCCCGTTCCTTGAGGGTGAGAAAGCCGTATAGCTGCTGGGCATCCTCGCGCACGGAAAAATGGGTGTGGAGGCTGACCTTCTCCCCGACCGGCGGCAGGTTGTAGAAGGAACTCATGGGCACATCCACTTCGTAGCCCACGCCATGCACCTCCACCACCAACTGGGGTGGTTGTTTCTCCACCAGGGTACCGGTCAGCCAACCGATCATGTCCGCAACCGGATCATGGACGCCAGGCCAGGAACAACAGGACGGCCAGCAGGGCAGTATGCACGTGGGCGGCGGCGATGGTGCCCTGGATGGCCGGCACCAGACGTGTCGGCATGTCGGCGTTGGCGAGCAACCGCCGGGCCGCACCGAACGCCGGCCACATGCCCAACAGTGCGACCAGGGCCAGGGGCGGCAGTGCATGCAGGCCCACCACCAGGGGCAGCCAAACCACCGCCAGCGCCAGGATCAGCACGTAGCCCCGCGCCGCCTTGGCGGGCTCCAAACGCGTCACCCAGTGCCGCTTGCCGGCTGCCAGATCGGCGCTGCGGTCGGGAAACTGGTTGATGTAAAGGATGTTGGTGGTGAGCAGGGCATAGGGCAGGCCGGCGATCCAGGGCAGGATATCGAACGCACCCCGCTGCACGTAGTCCGCCCCCGCCACGATGAGCAGGAAGCCCGCCACCACGCAGACCTCGCCCAGGCCCCGGCTGTTGAGTTTGAAGGGAGGCGCCGAATAGGCCCAGCCGATGAACAGGCCGCCCAGCCCGATCCAGAACAGGCCCGAGCCGGAATGCGCGATCAGCCAGAGCCCGCCTGCGATCACCGCCGCGAACAGGGCCAGGCCGAATCCCAGGGTCTGGGCCGGCGTGAACACGCCGTTCTGGATGAAGCGAGAGCCGCCGGTGAAGGGAAACAGGCGGTCGGTGTTGAGGGCGTCGGTCCCGTTCAGGTGATCGTAGTAATCGTTGAGCACGTTCACCCCGGCATGGGCCAGAAGGGCCAGCGCCAGGGTGGCGGCCGCGGCCGGGAAATCGAAGGGCGTACCGGCGGAACAGGCCGTAGCGAAGCCCAGGAGGCAGCCCACCAGGGTGATGGTCAGGAAGGCCGGCCGGGTGGCCAGGAAATAACGCTTCAGCGGGTTTCGCAACCGGTCCAGGCTGGGTTCCACAGGCATGCTGGCAGGCTTGTTCACAACAGGCGTCCTCCTCGGATACGGCGGCCGGCGGTGGCGATCATTCCCAGGCCCAGACCGCCGTGGGCGTGGCAGATGGCACAGGCGAGGGCGTCGGCCGCGTCCGGGCGCGGCGATGCGGGCAGGGCCAGCAACCGCTTGACCATGTGCACCACCTGTTGTTTGTCGGCATGACCGTTGCCCACCACCGCCTGTTTGACCTGCAGCGCAGTGTATTCGAATACCGTCTGGCCGGCATGGGTCAGGGCCGCGATAGCCGCTCCCCGTGCCTGGCCCAGCAGCAGGGTGGATTGGGGGTTGACGTTGACGAAGACCTTCTCCACGGCAGCCGCCCCAGGCGCATAGGTCTGGATGATCTCGCCTATCCCCTCGAACAGGACGCGGATGCGGTCCGGTAATTCCCCATCCCCACTGCGCACCACGCCGCTCGCGACATAGGCGAGTTTCTGGCCGTCCTTGTCGATGACCCCGTAGCCGGTAACCCTGAGGCCCGGATCGAGGCCCAGTATGCGGATGGAAGAGATATCAGGCATGAGGCCGGTCCCGTCGCCACCTCCCGATCAGGCACGCGTATAACCTGACCATCTCCCCCCCCGTTTCTCCACCTCTACGGCTCTGACCAACCCGATGGCCCTTTGTCCTGCCACGAGATCATCGTGTCTTCTCCTCGCGCCTCACACCTTGGTTATCACGCCTCACTCATCCGGCAGCACCGCCGCCGTATATACCTCCTGCACATCGTCCAGCCCGTCCAGCATGTCCAGCAGCTTCTGAAACCTCACCGCATCGTCGCCTGCGACGTCGGTCTCGTTCAGGGCCTTCATCACCGTCTCGGCGAATTCCGGCTTCAATCCGCCCGTCTCCAGGGCCTCCTTGACGGCGGTGAGGTCATTGTAAGGGGCGGTGATCACCTCGATGGAGCCGTCCTCGTTCGCAATCACGTCCTCGGCCCCGGCCTCCAGGGCGACCTCCATCACCTGGTCCTCGTTCGCGCCCGGCGCCAGGATGATCTGGCCGCAGTGCTTGAACAGGAAGGCCACCGAGCCGTCGGTCCCCAGGTTGCCGCCGTTCTTGGAAAAGGCATGGCGCACGTCCGCCACCGTACGCGTCCTGTTGTCGGTCAGGCAGTCCACAATCACCGGTGCGCCGCCGGGACCGTAACCCTCGTAGCGCACCTCCTCGTAGCTCACCCCCTCCAGCTCGCCGGTACCCTTCTTGACCGCCCGGTCGATGTTGTCATTGGGCATGTTCTCCGCCTTGGCCTTGTCGATGGCCAGGCGCAGGCGCGGGTTGAAGGCAGCGTCGCCGCCGCCCATCTTGGCGGCCACCGTGATCTCCTTGGCGAGCCGGGAAAAGATCCTGCCCCGCTTCTCATCCTGGCGCCCCTTGCGATGCTGGATGTTTGCCCATTTGGAATGCCCCGCCATACCGTGAAACCCTCATGAAGATGTCTTAGGGAATCGGAGAATTGTAGCCGAACCGTTTCCGTCCGGCTGCTTCGCACGGGGGACCGGGAGAAAGGCGGTCCGGTGCTTGGACCGCCCCTTCCCGGAATGAGTCCGGAGCTTCGCCGGCCGGCCCTGCCGAGACCGACGATGTATGATGGCCCGGTCGATCGCCTATGACACGGTACCGAGAGGATCCACTCCATGAAGCTCAAGTGCCTGAACCTGATCCTGCCATTTGCCCTCTGCTTGGCCACCGGGGCATATGCGGATGCCCAGGATGCCGTCCCCGCAGTGCCGACCCATTGGGCGCCCGGCTGGCGGCCCGTGCCCAAGAC
>JBJKSP010000086.1:0-3225 GCA_046703865.1 Thiobacillaceae bacterium | reverse complement strand
ATGGTGATGCCGGGGCTGGCCCTGGCCGATGCGAAGCCGACTCTCGATAGCGGTAATACGGCCTGGATGCTGACGTCCACGGCGCTGGTCCTGTTGATGACGCTGCCGGGCCTGGGCCTGTTCTACGGCGGCATGGTGCGCAAGAAGAACCTGCTCGCCACCGCTGCGGCGACCTTCACCGTCACCACGCTGATTACCGCGGTCTGGGCGATCGCCGGCTATTCGCTCGCCTTCAAGGGCGATGGCGCCTTCGTCGGTAACCTGAGTGCCCTGTTCCTCAAGGGCATGGGTTACGACACCCTGAGCGGCACGATCCCGGAATCGGTGTTCATGACCTTCCAGATGACCTTCGCGATCATCACGCCGGCCCTGATCATCGGCTCCATCGTCGAACGCATGAAGTTCTCCGCCCTGATCTGGTTCATGGGTCTGTGGTCCTTGCTGGTCTACTCGCCGATCGCCCACATGGTGTGGGGCGGTGGTTGGCTGATGGGTGACGGCGTCCAGGATTTCGCCGGCGGCACCGTGGTGCACATCAACGCCGGTATCGCGGGCCTGGTGGCCGCCCTGGTGCTGGGCAAGCGCAAGGGCTACGGCACGGTGCCCATGCCGCCGGTGAACCTGGTCTACACCATGGCCGGTGCCTCCCTGCTGTGGGTGGGCTGGTTCGGTTTCAACGCCGGATCGGCAGTCGCGGCCAACGGCACCGCGGGCATGGCCATGGCCGTGACCCAGATCGCCACCGGCGTCGCCGCGCTGGCCTGGATGTTCGTGGAATGGGCCGCGCGCGGCAAGCCGACCCTGCTGGGCATGAGCTCGGGCGCGGTCGCCGGCCTGGTCGCCATCACCCCGGCTTCCGGCTTCGTCGGCCCGATCGGCGCCTTCATCATCGGCATCGCCGCCGGCATCGCCACCTTCTGGACCTCGGTCTACATGAAGAAGATGATCGGCTACGATGACTCGCTGGATGCCTTCGGCGTGCACGCCATCGGCGGCATCGTCGGCGCCCTGCTGACCGGTATCTTCTCCGCGGCCGTCTTCGGCGGCGCTGGCCTGAGCTCGAACGCGGGCGGCAGCATCCTGGCCCAGTTCATCATCCAGGCCAAGGGTGTGGGCTTCACCATCATCTACGATGCCATTGTCACCGTCGTCATCCTCAAGGTACTGGATGTGGTCATGGGCCTGCGCGCGACCGAAGAGCAGGAAAGCGAAGGTCTCGATATCGCCCTGCACGGCGAGGCCGTCGAATAACCCCGGCAGGTGGGTGGGCGGGCGAGAGCTCCCCACTCCGCCGAGGGAATCGAATCAGACAGTTTCCATCACACCGTCAGGTGATTCGGGCGCCCGCAAGGGCGCCCTTTTTTATCAGGGGTAGAGGAACGCAGGAAGGCCGCTTGGATGAAAGGCGGTCAGCGCCTCAAACGCGATATTTTTCTATCTGCGCGTTGAGCTTGGCAGCCTCCCTTTCCATGTCGTTGGCCAAATTGCTGTTATCGGCGGCGGCGGCACTGTTCCGGTCGGTCATCTGGGCGATGCGCTCGACGCTGGAGGCGACTGCGCGCACGGCGGCATCCTGTTCATGCACAGATTGGGTGATGACCAGGATGCGCTGATTGATCTGATCGCTGCTGGACATCGAGACTTGCATGGCCTCGCCGGCCTGGCCCGCCATGGCGACGCTGCGGGCTGCCTCCTCGTCTGCGGTGCGCATGGCCTCGACGGTGGAGGTGACCTGCGATTGAATGGTCTCGATCAGAGTCGTGATCTCCTCGGTGGACTCGCCGGTACGCTCGGCCAGCTTGCGCACCTCGTCTGCGACGACGGCGAAGCCGCGCCCCTGCTCGCCGGCCCGGGCGGCCTCGATAGCGGCATTGAGGGCGAGCAGATTGGTCTGTTCCGCGATTTCCCGGATGACGGTGACGATCCCGCTGATCTGGCTGGAACTTGCCAGCAGCTGCTCGACCTTCTCGCTCGATGCCCTGATGGAACCTGCAATCTGATGGATGCTGGCCATGGTCTGCTGGGTCGCGTCCATGGCAGATTGGGATTCCAGTTTGGCCTTCTCCGTCCTTTCTCCTGCTTCCCGTGCGTTGTCGGCCGCCTCGCTGATGGCCACGGAGACCTCTTCGATGTTCGCGGCAACCGTGCCGGCGGCCTCGGCCTGTTCCTGGGAACTGCCGCTCACCTGGCGCGCTGATTGGGCGAGGTCGCGGGCCGCGGCGATGAAGCGCTGGCTGGCATCGCGTGACTCCAGGGTGACGTGACGGAGCTTGTCCATCAGGGCGTTGACCGCTTCTGCTGCCTGTCCGACCTCACGGACCCGGGGCACGTTCACGGCAACGGTAAAATCGTTCTTGTCCACGGCCTGCGACGACTGCTCGACCACCTCGGCCAGGGGACGGACGATGGACAGGCCGATCTGCCTGGAAAGCAACAGGATGCCCCCCAGCAGGACCAGGATGATCACGCCCAGCTGCCATACCTGGTGCCAAAAGACGGAATCGACGTCATCGATATAGATGCCGGTGCCGATTACCCAACCCCACGGCGCAAAGCCCTTCACGTAAGAGATCTTGTCGACTGGGTCCTTGTCGCCGGGTTTCGGCCACATGTAGCTGACAAAGCCGGCACCGTGTTCGCGCACCATGCGTACAAAGTCCAGGAACAGGGGTTTGCCCGTCGGATCCTTGACGTTGCTGAGGTCCTTGCCATCGAGTTCGGGCTTGGTCGTGTGCATCACCATGCGCGGCTGCATGTCGTTGATCCAGAAATACTCCTTGCCGTCATAGCGCATGGCCTTGAGCGCTTGGGCGGCCTGCTGCTTGGCGGTCGCCTCATCGAGCTGCCCGGCACGGGCGAGGTCATAGTAATGTCCGACCAGGGTGACGGCCGCCTCCACCAAACTGCGTGTCTTGGCCTCACGGTCCTGCAACAGGTTTTGCTTGAGCCCAAACAACAGCCAGGTGGTAACGACGAGGGCGATGAGTGTGGAGAGCAGACCCAGGGCGATAAGACGGGTTCTGATCGAGTGCACGGTTATTCCTTTTCTTGTTGACGGGGCTACGCACGATGCACCGGTTATCGGCCCTCTCTGCGTATAACTTTAGGCATAAACCTCCTGGGCCGATTCGACTTCGGCCTACCCGTTGGCGGGGCATCAATAAGGATGCTTGGCCGGATTTGCGTGGGACTCGGTGGCGGTGTTGGAGAGGGGGCGTGCTGACC